>JABXGY010000039.1 GCA_016550395.1 archaeon
AGGCATTTCCCAAATCCATTAAAGGGAACAACGCGGATGAAAACAAGGAGGCACGATAGACTATGTCATTAGATCTCTTGATCAAAAATGGAACTATAATAACGGCAACTGATACTTTCCAAGGCGATATTGGTATTAAAAAAGAGAAAATTGTCGCAATTTCCAAAGAAATTGAATCTGACCCTGGTGTAGAAGTCATTGATGCCGAGGGGCAGTTTGTGTTTCCGGGTGCAATTGATGTTCATGTTCACTTACAATTGCCTTTTGGTGGAACTGTCTCCGCTGATGATTTTGAAAACGGTACAAAAGCTGCAGCGATGGGGGGAGTAACCACTGTATTAGATTTTGCTATTCAACAAAAGGGGCATTCGATTATGGATGCCATCAAAGCCCGTCGAAAAGAAGCAGAGAACAGAGTTTGTATTGATTATGGGTTGCATGCTGCCATTACTGATTGGAATGACGAAACTCAAGCTGAAATCAAACAAGTTATCGATTATGGTATCCCCACGTTCAAAATGTTCATGATTTACAAAGATGAGGGTTGGATGGCCGATGATGGAATGCTCTTTCAAGCTCTTGAAGAGACGAAAAAATGGGGTGGAATGATTAGTGTTCATGCTGAAAGCGTCTTCGTGCTCGATATGCTCATCAATCGTTATGCCAAGGAAAAAGACAGATTGGGAGCCTATGCTCACACGCTAGCACGACCCTATTATACAGAATCCGAAGCCGTACAACGCGCGATTAAATGGGCAGAAGTAACGGGAGGACGATTGTACATTGTTCATATGTCAGCAGGTGAAAGTGCTCAATATGTACATGATGCCAAAGAAAAAGGGGTGAATGTGTATGCTGAAACTTGCCCGCAATACCTCTTACTGGATGATAGTGTGTTCAAAGGTGAGAACGGACATCTTTATGCTACATGTCCACAAATAAAGAAGAAAGAGGATAGTGAAGGGCTTTGGAAGGGTCTCATAAATGGTGACATACAAGTCATTGCAACTGACACTTGTACTTTTGACACGAAACAAAAAGCCATGTGGAAAGGAGATTTTCGTAAGATTCCCTTTGGATTACCCGGTGTCGAAACTATGTTTCCCCTCATATATACTGAGGGAGTTGTCAAAAAGCGCTTCTCCGTTAATCACCTCATTGCTTTAACAAGTACTAATCCTGCCAAACTGTTTGGTATGTTTCCGCAGAAAGGAACCATTGCAATTGGAAGTGATGGAGACCTTGTTGTTTTTGATCCGAAAAGGAAGGTTACTTTACAGGCAGATATGTTGCAGACGAATTGTGATTGGAGTCCCTTTGAAGGGTGGCGGTTGACAGGATATCCTACGACTACGATTTCTCGTGGGAAAGTGATTGTGAAGAATGGAAAATTCATTGGTCAACCGGGGTATGGACGGTTCATTAAACGTCAAGCCGTAAAAAGCATAGAACTCTGATGCAAGCACGCGTATAATTCAAATTAATCCTTCGCCGTGTTGGCATTCATTTGAGGAATTTCCATTTCAAAGACGGATTTTCATCGAGTTATTTGAAAACTAATTAAATTTCGAAGACCGACATGTGGATATCCAGCTTTTTATTAGTATTTTCTGCTGATAACGCTGAAATTAATTTGTCAAAAAAATTCGTGAAGATTGCTTAAATATCTTGGAATTTCAATTCTTATTAGGATGCAAAAATGGAGTTTAAACACAAAGAACGGGAACGCGTTCTCAAAGCGCTCTCGAACTCTACTCGACGAGTGATTTTGAAGCAGATCGTTGCACGACGAGGGGCAACCTATACGGAGCTGATGGTACTCCTCGGTCTCGACCCTGACTTGGAGAGTGGCGGGTTTAATTATCACCTAAAGGAACTTGCAGCCGCAGGTCTGATTGAGCGAACAAATGGGTTTTATCGAATTACCGATTTGGGCGAAAAGGCACTGGTTCTCATTGATCAGGTTAGTCAGGATTCTAAGTTTGATAGATATGGGGTGTTGTACGCCGCTATTTCCATGAATCCAAGGCAGGAGTTAACGCTCTTTACTAGTCAGTTTGGAATTCCTTTTGGATCGATTGCACTTCTATATGGAGTCCTTTTAGGTGTAATATCGAGTTTCGGTGGTGCTGATAATCCTTTCCGGGGTCCCCTTATGATAGGGGTTTGTTCGTTCTTGA
>JABXGY010000287.1 GCA_016550395.1 archaeon
AAACCTTAGAATATTCTGCTCTGTTTTAAGCATGAGTAACCATTGAAGTGAAATTTTGTTCACTCTAATTAGGAGGGTCGTGATGTCCACTCGCATGTTTATGAAAAAAACTTTTCCAATGTCTTTGTTGATTATGGCTTGCAGCTTTGTGTTAACTCCTAATGGGAATTGTATTGCGAATACTACGACCAATACCTTCCGTCCCTCCCTGGTGGCTGGAATCGAAGATAGTGATCGAGATGGTTTTGCTGATGGCTTTTATTCCTGGTCAACCATCGATTCAGACTACTACATCGAACAGACACCTTCGAGAGAGATTCGCAATATTATAGAATTCGATTTAAGGCCCTATCTCGGCACAACCATCGTTGATGCTGTGTTAACGATGCGAATTTATGCAAACAATGGTTATGGTGCGCAATATCGTGAATACGATATCATACTGTACGACGGTGATGGACTTGCAAATCTTACTGATTTTTCATCTAATGGCACATTATTAACGACTCTTGGCTACACGATAGGATCTGGGGGTGCTATAGCGGATCTCGATATTACAGCCTATGTACAGACACTCTTAGATAATTCGGTACCCTTTCTTGGAATCAGGACTGATCCTATTACTGAAGGCGATTACGGAACAACTGTAGGTCATTATCAACAGTATTTTGACAACGAACTCACACTCACTGTCAAAACAATCCCAGCTCCATCTTCATTGCTACTTGCAGGCCTTGGTGTAATTTTATTAAAGAAAAGACGGAACAAGTGGATTTTAGGGATGGTGTAAACACCACCCCAGATCCTCGGCGTTAGGGGAAATCTGGGGACGCTTTACTGTGAAATCTGGGGACGCTTTACTCATTTTTTTGCTTTACTTGGGCCGGCTGTTTTGATTTGCTGATGTCGAATAAAAGTGGTGCGAGACTTCACATCCTACGTGCTCTAAAAACAGGAGTACACAATGGCCGACAAAACCTTTGTCATTGATTATTGATGATTGAAAAAAACAGATAGGTCTTGAGTTTTATACGGAAACCGTATAAACATTGTTATCGGTAATGTGGGAACACCATACTCAATTCAAGACCGAAATAAGTATGGTGTCCCCGGAATTCCCCTACTTTCTATTGTCAAATGAAATGTTATCTGAGTAAAGAATTTGTTGTTGTATATAGTGTGACGGCCTAACCCGACTGGAAATCAGGTCTTGTAGATTCCCCGTTTCGCCCCAAGGAATTCGCATAGAAAAATAGTATAAGGTACGTTCACTGAATAGCCTATGTCGTATTTTACATCAAGAGGAAATCCCAGAACCCAGAACCTGCCTCCTTTTATTCTCTGTTCTTCCTTTTAATCTTCAACAAAAGAGAATTTAACGATAAAAACACAGAATCATTGTTCCGTGTCTTCTCCGTCAGCCATAATGGCGCTGAGAGTATCATCTGTAATGACCTTCTCCTGCTTTGCGACATCCATCCAGTCCGTCCTGGACAAGAACGAGATAACTTTATCGATTTCCGTCTTGACAGTATCGAAAAGGGCTATCGACGCCTCGATGTCACCATCCTGGCCGGCACATTCCATTTCATAGGTAATATCCGCCAGGGTTTGCGCCCCGACATTTCGTCCCGCTCCCCGAATCGCATGCGCATACAGTTTGATC
>JABXGY010000288.1 GCA_016550395.1 archaeon
AATCAGGTAACGGATCATACCCAAATTTTTCAAAAATGGTGGAGTAAAGTTCAACTTTCCCCGTAGGAGTGTCAAATCCTTCCCCCTCATATTTTTTGTAGGTATTAGGGGCAACTATATACCCCTTCTCTTTAAACTCATCAAATGTGATTCCCATGCCCCTAACCATCCAATTGTATCACTCACTTACATCATTCCACCGAACAAGTTCGCGATTTGCCCACGGTATTTTTTTAACGAGCTCAATCACTATCTTCAAGTCATCCCAGCACTCATAAAGTGGTTCAATCGCTTTTTGCCGTGCACTAATGTAGTTCATATAGGGAATGTCACAGCACTCATCCCTCTCAAGCCAGGTTGTTGCGGGCAGAATATAATCCGCCAATTCAGCCGTAGGCGTCATAAAGAAGTCAACAACAACGAGCAAATCGAGTCTTTTGAGCGCATTCCAAACCTTTTTACTATTCTGTACATTGATGACTGGATTAGCCCCTGCACAATATAATGCCTTAAGTGGATAGGGCTTATCCGTCAGCATTGCTTCAACAGCCAGAAAAGAAGTAACAAAGGGAAGCCTCGCTTCAGGTCCTGATATGAGGGGAAATTCGCTACTCCCCAGGCGTCTTTCTTCGACGTCTGGACTTGGTCGTAGCCATCTTCCAGCACCTGAGAGTGCACTGATCGGAATGTATCCTTCAATCTCCACTGGCAGCAGATTTCCGCCTTTCACGTCAATATTTCCAGTAAGTGCAACGAGGATGATAAGGGCACGGTCCGTTTGAGTTGAGTTGACATTATGTTCAACTGCGACCCTATGATGAAGGGTTGCTGGTTTAGTCGAAGCATATAGTTCAGCTGCCTCCCTGATTTTATTGGCTGGTATCCATGTTATGTCTGCTACCCTTTCTGGTGTATACTCCTTTACACGTTCTCTCAGTTTGTCAAACCCATAACACCATGTATCAACAAATCCCTTGTCATAGAGTTCCTTGCCAATAATTACATTGATCATGCCAAGAGCTAAAACGACATCTGTCCCAGGTCTGACTTGCAACCACAAATCAGCTTGTGAAGCTAACGTGGTCTGGCGAGGATCAATGACGATAAGCTTTGCCCCCCTTTTTTTCTTAGCCTCGACTATCTCGTTTCCTCTCGGTGGATGTGACACGAGTGGATTCCCGCCCCAAACTACAATACAGTTCGCGGCCTGGTAATCGGGTCCCTCCTCCATCATGATAGAATGTCCCACCGTTACGCTTTCAGCCACTAACGATGGGGCATAGCATATGTGGAGATCGACACTTATTCTATTGGGGTCGTTTAGTGCAAGAGGAAGGAGAGGCGAGGTAAGCGATGATCTCGGACCAGTACCATGTATTGCACCGATTGATTCTGAACCGTATTGTTCCTTAATTGCCGTCAGCGTAGTTGCGATTGCATTGATAGCATCATCCCACGACACTCTCTCCCACTTTCCTTCAGCTCTCTCACCAGTACGTTTCAGGGGATACTTCAAACGGTCCGGATG
>JABXGY010000289.1 GCA_016550395.1 archaeon
ACGTGTGTCATCCCGTTGCAGCTTTTCGCATACTACATGGCGGTTGAAAGAGGACTTGACCCAGACAGACCTAGGCACCTAACCAAAGCAGTCACAGTCAAATAGTGAACTGCGCGCCGTGTATTGTGTGCACTGTGGCGCCGGGGGTGGGATTCGAACCCTCCCCACAGTGGTGATATCTCCCGCAAAACCCCATTTTTTTCTGACTACGCGCCTATGAACTTTCTATTTTTCAACTTCTAGTTCTTTTTTACGCCGCAGCAGTCGAATTATGCCCAATACAAAATTCATTCTTGGCACCTTTTCCATGTAACGCTTGTACTCATCCCCGAATTTTACGAGGAGATTCTCTTCTGCTTCTCGAATCCACTTAGGAGTAACCCACACGATGAGAATACCTATCAATGCAAACAACCAATGTTGAGAAATGAAAATAGAGGCGCACACCGTCAGTATAGCACCAAGAAATTGTGGATGGCGCACAATCCCATACGTTCCACTCTCCACAATAACCGTGGTATCCATAATACCTTTTCCCTCTGCTGGCTTGCCCCTCCTTTTGAAGTATAGAACTGGAGAAAAGAAGAACGGCAAGCTAACGGCTAAGATTATCCATCCCACGTAAAATGGAATTGCCAGGCCTAAATAGGATCCAAATAAAAGTCCATACAGAGGCCCTCCAATAAGCTGTGCCATCACTAGGTAACTTGCCAACATATCAAAAGGAGATTGAGGTCCCCCAAAAATCACTCGTATCGCTTGGACTGGACACTGTTTTTCACATTGGTAACAACATATACATTTGGTAGCCTTAGCTGGAAACGGTTTCTTATCGGAGGTGGGATGCTCAGCAGTTTCTCTCCACTCATAGACTTGTGCTGGACAAATCTTAAGACAAACGCCGCATCCTGTGCAGAGATCCAAGTCCACCGCGACATTACTTCCCCGAATCCCTAATTTCTTTGGTGGATCTAGGGGTCCCCAGACTACTACGCCTTTTTCTTTTCCTATTTTCTTGCGTTTCTTTTGAAAATCCGAATCAATGGGCAAGTAATCACTCCAAATCTAATCGTGCTTGGAATTAAGATTTCCTGATTTAGGTATCCCTATCCATCTAGGAGTTTTGTTCATGTATTCTCGATAGTCATCCCCGTATCTGTAAAAGCAATAGCGTTCTTCAGATGGCGCAACAGCGTTGAGCATAATCGCCAGCACTACTGTCAAGAGAAGATATAGCCAAGAAGAGCAAGCTATTCCCAAACCAATTTGCATTAGAAGCATACCGATGTACATGGGGTTTCTTGAAAAACGATAAAGACCTTTAGTGATGACCTTGTCCTTTGGATTAGTAGCGAAATTCAGAAGTGCAACAATTGTGAAGACTATTCCAAACAGAAAGGTAAGTAGACCACTGTACAGCCATGCTGTACCAAGTTGTAGAGGTAAGAAAACGGCATAAACGAAAGAAACTATCATAGGTAAGAAAACGGCGTTCATTATTATTTTCTCCTTTCTAGTTAGCTGAAAATCTCCTGATTTTCCTGATTCTCTAGCAGCTGTTGCTCTCACATCAAAGAAGAAGATGATTAGCATAGGAATGACAAGAATCCAAGCATTCCATAAGCCTAACTCAAAAGTGGGCATAAATGACAAATGCTTTCCCCCAGAAACTTAATTCTGCAATCGTTTAGATATAAATTTTGATATAACGCACATAAGCCATAGTAGTTACTCTAGGGCAAGAGCGCCTTTGCTTTTTTCTGTGTATTCGATAACACCTAATTGTTTGAGAGCATCTAATAAATCAATAATTGAATCCTTAGATACAACTTTTCCATCAATTAAACGCCAGATTTGAACACCCGAGAATGTTATCTTCTTTCCTGTAGGAGCTAATCCACGCCATTCGCCCTCGTGTGTTCCTGTACCTGTGAAACGAACCCATACTTTATCCCTCTCAGCAATAATGTCTTCAATAGTTTCAATCCAATCTGGAAAACCTTTGAAAAAGGCATTCTCAAATTGCTTATAACTCTCTGGACCTCGCAACCTAAATGTAGGGTCAAAGAAGTCTGGTGATATTACTTCGTCCAGTATTGTTAGGTCTTTCTTATTATCGGCTTCATATAGGCTAAGAATAATAGCCTTATTCTCTTCTAATGACATAAAACATCATCCCCTAGTAATTACTAGTCAATTCTCTTTTTAGCTTTAATACGCATGGCAGTGAATCAGATTGGTTAATCACATTCTGGGTGTGGGGGGGAGGGATTTGAACCCACGCGGTGATGGAGATATCACCCAATCTCCCCTTTTTCCCAAGGTTTTCTA
>JABXGY010000290.1 GCA_016550395.1 archaeon
GCTGTTGGATCACGTGGCATGTTCACAACGCTCCTTTGTGTGCATTTCTATTTGGGAGGTTTTAAATGGTTACCGGAATGTGGAAAACCTGTGAATGTATTGACAAGGACTGAGTGGTAAAGTGGAAATGACTGGTGCCACGACCCCCCATAACTATTGGGATAAACCCGCAACTATCAAGGACCATAGAGGGGTTGGAATCCCCCGCCAAAGCTATTAACACAACTAATTGAACACACACTTCCAGGTCTTTCTAACTTCTATCTGGCAGGATAATAGATCACACTCGGCGGAAGTGTACTAGCTAGCATGATGACAGGACGTCATGCTATTGAAATTATATGTGGTAAGGAAAAACAAAAATTTACTACGATGAAAACCTAAGAACACAATCCTTTAGATAGGAAAAGCCGTTTCTTTTAGAGACGAGTATGAATGATCCCGTGGGAATTCCTCCATTACGCATCGACTATGGGCATGTTGCCGAAGATTATGAAGCTAGTCGTGGCCTGTCGGCTCAATTCATGAAAGAATTAATGGAAGATTTCATTAACACTTGCAAATTAGATCCTCATACATTGGTTCTTGATCTGGGATGTGGGACCGGTCGTCTCCTACGTGAGTTAGCTGATCAGAAAATCCCAGTTATTGGCATTGATATTTCTAAAGGAATGCTTGAGAAAGCTTGTTTGAACCAACAGTCATGGAAATATTATAGATCTAATTTAATGGCGGGAGATGCGAATGCTTTACCCTTCCATCGAGGACTCTTTTCTTGTATCATTCTCATTCACTTGTTGCATTTACTCTCCGATTGGAAGGAGGTTTTATCGGAAGCGATGCGTGTGCTCCGACCAGATGGAACACTAGTAATGGGTATCATTCCAGCACCAGCGCATGTATCAACCCTCATGCGTTTTTACACTCGCCGAAGGGAAGAACTTGGATATGTATATGACCATCCTGGACCCCATTTCACCGAGGTATTCGATGCACTCAAGGTCGAGGGGGCTAAAGTTGAAATCCATGATATCCATGCTGACATGAAAATCTCACTACGAAGAACCCTCTCATATATTGATCGACGTGTTTTTTCCTCGATGTGGAAGAATTTGCCTGATGTTATTCACCGTCAATTAATGCAAGAGGTTCGTTCCTTTGCTACAAGTCAATTCATGAGTTTAGATGACGAGGAGCATATGCGCATCAAAGCTGAACTGTATTATGTCTCTTTTGGTTGAGAGTTCTCTAATCCATAATGAAGCGATAACCTACCATGTTATCGTAAGCTTTTTTTTCAGTCATCTTATGAGGAATAGTACCTCATCAACTAATAGACCATCTCAAATGAAAGAAGAGGCTGATATTATGAATCAAGCTGATCTAACTAAACGCAATTTGTTTGGTCAATATGCAGCAACTCTAGCTAGCATAGCAATTTTTGTGAATTTTGCTGGAGTGGCAGTCCTTGGCTGGGCCATGTTTTCTGTGATCAATCCAATTTATGGATTCAGTTTTGTTATGAGCCCGACGATTAAGGCCATAATTGGATTCATGGGACCTGCGATTGGATTATCCATTCTACGGGCACAACGCAAAACTGCTGCTGCCATCTACTTCCTCATTATTGGAATTCTCACAATACCACCGATGATTATAGGAGAACCAATAGTTCTTGATACCATTATCGCAGTGTGGGGTATTCTGCCATTTATCCCCCATGTTATCGGTGGAATCCTTCTGGTTATCACAGCGATTCTTATAGCCCTCTGGATACCCAAACCGGGATCCATAGGTCTTGAACCAATAACCACAACCGTTGAACGAGAGTTCACGAGGCCGGAGGGCACCCAGCCAAAATGTCCTATTTGTGCCCATGGCCTTTTTGGTGATGAACAATACTGTCCTGGCTGTGGACATGACCTTACAAAAGAACAGATCTAATCACGCACATTCATTACCATTTAGGTGTTAGACCAACTTTTGCAGCTTGCTTGGAAAGGATGAGCTCAAAGCCCTGTTCAAGGTCTCGAATTGGTAATCGGTGTGTGACAACTTTACTGACCTTTTCACGGAATTGTGCGCGTCGCAGGAGCCCTCGAACCTGAAACCAAGTACGATACATCAACCGCCCACTAATACCATAGACGGTGGCCGCTTTGAAAATCATCAAACGGTTCAGGTCTACTTCAAAGGGTCGAGGAAATACGCCAAGAAGGCTTACTCGCCCCCCTGCTGTAAGTACTTCGAAGGCAGTGACAAGTCCATCAGGATGACCACTCATTTCTA
>JABXGY010000291.1 GCA_016550395.1 archaeon
ATTAGTTCGAATAAATATTACATCAGAACAGTACTTCCTTATCGAAGTGAGATGTCGAATCGGGTATGATGGATCCCTGCCTGGTTCTGGTCCCGGAAGTGAAGGGGTCTTAGTTACATATGTTGATGAAACTATTCAGAGTGGTCATGGGATTGTAAAAGTCATTGACGCCCACCCTGGAGGATTTCCTGCGACCGTAGATAACGGAGCATTCGGGGTTGGACCTGGAGAAGTAGATTCCTATGTTTCTTCCCTTGGTCAATTTTCCATGGTTGTCGAAGAGGAGATTGGTCAAGGATACAATGTGTCCATCATTCGTGCTTTCATGGAGTTCCTGAATCCCCTTGATGGTAGCGCAGTGCTTTCACCTGATGTCACAATTGAGTGGAACGGTACAGCTGTGGGAGGTATTGATCACTACGAATTATACCTCGATGGGACTCTCAATTATACTGGACTCGGAACTAGTCTTCATGTCACTGGGCTTACTTCAGGTCTCCACAATGCGACTCTCATTATGGAACTAAGTACTGGTCGTAGATTACAAATTGAATCCCAATTTGTAGTCGATTTAGCACCTCCAGTAATTAGCGCAGTATCGCATTCACCCGAAGTCCCAGGATTTGGAGATATCATTGTCATAAGCCTCCATGCCACCGATGATACCTGGATAATCAATGCAACGATTTTCTATCAACGACAAGGAGATACGCGATGGTATCACATCGATATGACATTGTTTACCGGCACGGAATGGAGAGGTAGCCTAGGCACATTCCTTCCAGGCGTGGTAGTCACCTACTATGTCACAGTAACAGATGCTGGAAACCGTTCAGTCACGGATAACAATGCAGGTTCAAACTATTCTATAACCATCGCTGGCTTGGGTCTAATGATATGGCTTATTATCGCAGCAGCTGTGATTCTAATAATTGTCCTCTTGGTCTGTATGAGATTACAACGTCGACGAAAACCAGAAACCATTGAATACATCCCTCCAACGTCACCTAGTACCCATCGGGCTCCCTTGACTGACACGTTACGACCATCTTCAGAGACAACGAATACTGTCTCGAAACCAGTCCGAACTGGTTTCTGTTATCACTGCGGTGCTCCATTAACACCAAATTCAATTTACTGTGGACATTGTGGACGTCTTGTAGAATAAAACCTGCTAATTATAATCTATTTGAGTAGGGGAACGACGGCAGGAGCGAATTTTTTGAGGTCTTCGTTGGTCTCAATCATTGGTGCTAAAAGACCTAACTTTCCTGCAGTGGAGCTAATGTCTGTTTTTACCCCGCTGAATTTAATGGCGGTGATGGCATCGCCTCCACATTCGTATATTTTTAGACTTCCATTTTGTTTACGTACAATGTTCATGAGCTCTTTGAAGTAGCCACCGAAGGTCTCAAATCGACGAATGTTGAAGGGACATCCATTGATGATGAGAAGTTGTGCTCCTTTCACGATATCCGCGAAGTATTTCACCGAGTTGGCTCCTATGCCTTGCACTTCGTAGCGAAGTTTCATCTTTGGATTCATTGCCTTGGTTACTATTTCATCTGGTGTGGTAATAACAAGATCTTTGGCTAGATGTACTCGGTCTGGATCGAAGTGTTCTTTGAATTGGTTAAGCTCTTTGGGTCCAACATCTTGGAAGAAGCGTTCGTCATTAACTCCGAAATTTAGTGAGGGATGTTGACTTTTAAGAAAGACTAAACTGAGGAGTGAGCCTGCTAAGAATTCTGTATGGTCATGGCGTTTGTAGAGGGATAAAACGTCAAGATATTCGGTGACTTTTCCACCAAAAAGGGCAACTATGACTTTTTTACTTTGGTTAATGATTTTATTGAGTTCTGCGAATTTTTTCATTTCGTCAGCAAAATGGCGAGAGGGGAACACGGGTATCCCACGTTGCTTGAAAAAAGTGGGTAGTGCACACATAGAGGTGTCTTTTTTTTGACCTCCTCGATGAGCGGAAGGGAATGCGTCTTGCACGTAACATACACGGTGACCTGCATCCCGTAATTTCTCCACTAATCTAACAGGAGGAATATCATAGAGATGTGAGGGAACTTTAAGTTCCCAGGGGGCGAACCGAATGTTATTACTCATAACGTTGCGTCCATTGGTCAGATAGCCAAACTGTGTGAGCCCCCAGCATGTTTCACTGAAGATATATTCCCATTCATCGTATCGATCAGGATGCTCAATCTCTAAAATTTGATTCATAACACGAGAGTGTTCGAGCGTAGGATAAAAGTCAGCTCGACCCTTTCGTGATTGGTGTGAAGCATCTGATATAGCCGCAGCACCTATCTCTCGAAGTTCAATGGTAGTCTCAATAGCTTCACGAACTCGTCGCTCATTCATGATTTTTCCTGAATGAGACATGACCGAATTAATATCAGTGCGTTTTAGAACTACGGGACTCCCCTTTACAAATTCGTAACCGGCTTTCCATGCCTCTTCCAATTGAGCTAGAAACTGATGCAATCACCTTCACCTAACCTAAACTTGTTTGGGAGACTTGAAGGTGTTTCGCTTCGTGAGACACCCCTTTTATTTCTTCCTCAAATGAGCTGGCAACTGAGGGTGGAGTATCTAATGGGGTTTGGGTTATTGTGCCCTGAAATTGTCGAAGTAATATTATGCTAATTAGAATCGCTATGATGCCTATAATTGGTAAATATGAAAATGGGAAGATGACGAATCCATTGATAAGAATGAGTAGGGTGTCTCCAAATACAAAGACCGCGATGATAATGGGAACCAAGGTTGATAATGAGTTGTTCACAGGAAATGCTACTGATACACGGCGGTGAGAATATGCACATTGGAGGAGAAAATAGGCAATGACAGAACTGATTACGTACATCCAGAATGAAATCCGAGTGATAAGAGTCACCAAAGCGAGTGGATCGAATATATTGAAATACCCTAATATTTGGATGACTTCAATTGTCATGGCTTTGAGAAATATTGTGGCAATACCATAGAGAATACCAGAACTAATTGCGAAGAGGAGTTCTTTCTCACGGGAGGATCGGTCGAGTTTTGAGCCGATGAATACAAAGGCAGATACTAGTATAATGCAAATGATTGTGGAGAGAAGATATAAGGGAATATTGTAAGTATCGATAATGCGTTCTTGGGTGAAAATGCTTAACAAAATGACACCTGCAAGAAGTCCGGAAATGCCGATCCATTCAGTACGTCCTATTTTTTCATGAAGAAAAACGACGCCAACAATTACGACGATAAGGATGTTGATATTAGTTAGGGGTTTTAATAGACTGACATCACCCATTGAGAAGGCTTGCCATCGAAGAACTGCGCCAGACACAGAGAGTATGCCACCAAGAAGCCAAAGAGGTGTGGTGAGGAGGACGATAATTAGATGAATATGGCGCTGAAAGAATGTTCGTGGCGTAAGTTCGGGAAGGAAATCAAGGCCGTATCGTTGAATGGAATGCCCAATTCCGGATAGAATGCCACTGAGTAATGTCAGTAACGCTCCGATAGCTAACACTCTGATGACAACCAAGTATTTTGGGTATGCTCTCATTGATGGAGAGTCTCAAAAGCCTTCCTCATGTGAATGATTGAAAGGATTAATTATTATCCACGTTCCCTTGATTGACATTGACGAAAGCCTTATAGAGGAAATCTTGTGACAGAGACCTACACCTTTGATAGGTGAACCCAAGAATGCTTTTAAGTCGACGACAGCGCGGATGGCTCATTGGCCTTGTCCTCCTTGCAGCAATGATAACGTTTCTAGTTTATCCCTTCGTGTTAATCGATTCACCTCTGGCAGTTCTTTTCTTGAACACAGAACTTGCGGTTCTTGTCGTACTCTTTGGAGGTATGCTATTTCTCCTTACACTAATCTTGTATCTCGGAAATTAGCAGGGGAAGTATCTTGTCATGGCGTAAAGCCTAATAAGGCGTTCAAACGTAGGAAGATAGAACAAGCTTAGCGTATTGATAAGGCGGTAGGGTGCGACCGTGAATGAAAAAGAAACCAGATAAAGATGAATTTGGCGATTTAGTTGTCGTTGCGACACTTGATGAAATTGCTCAGGGTGCCCGTCGTATAATTGGGTCCCGTATGAGGATTATTGAGGGCAAAGAAGGCGTTCAGATTTTCTCTGATGAATCGAGCACCTGTCCTCTTCAAGTGACAGCTACACCTCTTCAGAAAGGAGTGTATCGGTTGGATGTTGGAAGTAAATGTACAGTGAAAAACTGCGATTACTTCGCAGAGTGTGCACGCCTTGATGCACGCGCCGCAAAATCGCTAGGCGTTGCGATGGCTGAAATTTTAGGCGAAAAAGAACGCGTTCATGAAGGACGAACCTGGAGCCCTGAACGACTCCGTCAAGATGAAAAGCTCCGACGCCTCATCGACCGTATTATTGGCGAAGGAATATAATGACGTTTTTCTATTCATTAACAGGAGAAGATATCAAGGATGGGGGAACCTAGTCAAAAGAAAGGAGTACCCTTGAAACAGCGAAAGGATAAACCCTGGGGATATGAACGACCATTAGCAGAATTTCGCGGTGTATTTCTGAAAGAACTTTTTTTCGATAAAGGAAAGGTGGGTTCTCTACATTATCATAAGGAAAAGGATGAATTTTTTTACATCGTCAGGGGAGAAATTCGCGTTCGGCTCAATGAGCAAGAAGTGGTGTTAACAGCGGGTGATACCCTACATATTGCTCCAGGGCAACAACATC
>JABXGY010000292.1 GCA_016550395.1 archaeon
GTGAACGTAACAAAATCGTTAGTGTTGCAACCGAGTTCTACGACCATTTATCCAACGCGTTGAAGAACAATTCTTTAAAACCAAGTCTCAACGAGGCCAAGCGGAACCTCGGAGGTTTTGATTGGGGCCCTCCTGATATAGAGAAACGTGTCGTAGGGGTTATTTATCGCAGTGCTAGAGAACTTGTGGATCGTGCCACTGAAAGTAAAACTTTGTCCGATATAGAGCGTATAATAAATCTAGAGCTCAGTCGGTATATCTGCTCCCTTGCGGCTAGCCTACATAGTTTGCCACGTTTCAATCAGCTTCTCGCGGATATGAAGGTCTAAGTCGGATACAAACGTTTCTTTAGACTAGCTCTGCCTGTTTCCACATCATAATCGATTAATTCTGCCCGTGAGAGATCACCAAGTGCCTTCCTGATAGCTGTAGCTTCATGGCCTGCTGTCTTCGTTATTTCATCACGGCTCATCTCCTTCTTTCTTCCGTGTAGAAGGAATAGAGTCTTGGCGTGGGGCTGGGCATAGAAGACGTCTTCAAGTAGCGCAATATATAAGGCTAAAAGTTCTTGAACAGGAATTGTAGCTTCTTGTTCAGAAACTAGTTCTTTGTATGTTTTTGACATCTTTTCTAGTTGGGTTTGAATAGCATCAACCTCTGCTTGAAGAGCACGGTTTTTTGCTATCAATTCAGAGCTTTGATCTGCGGTTTCTTTCAATTCGTTAATAGTTCGTTCTAGTCGTTCACTTTTTGAAGTCTGAAGCTGAATCTCTTTCATTAGTTCTTCAACACGAGCTTCCGCCGTAGCCCTAAGGTTCCGTTGTTCTAGCAGTTCTTTATTCATCTGTTTAACTATTGACTGAACTTTCTTCATAGCTTTAGATGCTTCAGTTGGGTAATCTTGCTCATTTTCTTTAGCAGCCATTGTTCTCACCATTCACTGTCCATATGTACAGTGTTACTATTTCTACTATTTATTGTTAGGGTCCTTTCTCTTTTCTCGCTTTAGTTTTTGTGTTGTAACACGGTCAAACTGAGGAGGGGGAGGAGGTGCAACAATCGACTCTTTTGCAAAATCAAAGATTGTTGTGGATTCTTTACCTAATTCAACAACCATCTTTTTACTCTCATTGATCACACCAATATCCGTTGCGCTAAGACCATGATCCTCAAAGATTCTCACAACTTCATTGACGTTACTTTTTGACGTTGTCACGATAAACCCCGTAGAAATATACATCTTCAACCAGGTCATCAAATCCAAATCAGCTGGAGTTGCAATAGAAGCTAAATCGATTATTGCTCCCCTTTGTGCATATTCTAACATTAGAAGAGTAGTGCCTATAATCCCACCATTACTCAAATCCTTGGATGCATGAAGAAGTCGTTTTTCAGCAAGGAGACGCATCGATTCATAACGTTGAAGAATGGCATCCGAGGGTTTGAGAGCTGTTGTATCCCAACCATACTCATAATTAGGTGAGACCCGTCCCTCTAAATCTAGAGCTAAGATTAGACGATCGGCGATTTTAGCTCCACCTGCACTAATGTAAGCATCACGATGAACCGTTCCGCATATTGATGCACTTACACCGTTAACCGGAGCATTAGGAGTGGTGTGTCCGCGGACAACCTCCACATGGAATTTCCGACCTGCTTCGCATATACCCTCCATGATTTTAACGCCATCATTAATTTTTGTGAAAGCAATATTGACCATGGCGACGATTGGACGACCTCCTGCCGAATAGATTTCATTGACATTGACTAGAATCGCTGCATAACCAGCAACATAAGGCTTGGATTTCGCAAGTTCTGGTATCACCGCATCTGTTGACAGCAAAATTAGGTGGTCTCCTCCAAGGTCTATGGCAGCGGAATCTTCACCAATTGAGGATAAGACATGAGGACATTTGAAACCTTCTCTCCGGAGAATTTTTACTAATTTACCAATGGGTTGTTTTCGTCGTAACCCCCAATAGTCCTTGACTTCTGAAACGATTTGAGCAAGCGATATGGGCATCTGGATATACTCCTCTAAGAGAACCGAGTATTTGTACTTCGATAAAAATTGTGGTTTCCTAACGTGTCATTTGGTGACAAGAGAGGTTTTCGATTGAATCGAACAATTTAGCCGGTAACGGAAAAGCCATCGATGAGGAGACTAGGCGTTTTAACGAGCAGCGACGTCATCACCACATTGTTTCCAATGCCTTGTAATTGCTCTAAACCCTTGTAAAAACTTCCTGCAACTGATATTGGTTCTAGCGGCATTTTCTTCTCACCCTTTTCAATGAGAAAAACTGAACTTGCTACAGCCGAGAATTCACCTGTGGCTACATCACTATGAAAAATACCTATTGGCACATCAACGATTAGAAGCGCCTGTCCATCAATGGATGCGATAAGTTCATCTTCGGTCTTCGTTCCAGGTGATACCTCCAAATTCTTTCCAATAATTGTAGGTGTATATTCATAACACAAGCTCGAGCCAAATGGTCCCCCAGCTCGGGAACTGTTTCCTGTCAGAGGTTTTCCAGCAATCTGACCATAATACGAATCGAAAAGAAACTGCTTGAGAACTCCTTGTTTAATGATGGTAGTTCTCTTCTGTGGGTGTCCCTCTGCATCAATGGCTTCTGTCTCAATCCCCAGCGGATTTTGTCCATCATCAACTAAAGTGAAACTGGATCCAGCAATTTTTTCTCCAAGTTTCTCTGCGATTGGAGATAATCCTTCAACAACATTATTTCCCTTTGCTGACTGTTGCAGACTTGATAAAATATAACTAGCTGCAGCCTCGGGTACCCAGAGAGTTGGTAACACAGTGGTTTGGTTTAACTTCTTAGCTCCAAGTAAACTTCTAGCCTTAGTTGCGGCTTTTTCACCTAATCCTGTTACATCCAGGGGCTTTTCTCTTGTAACTAGGGCCTCCCAAGCCGTTCGCCGTTCTTCACCATCAATTGCCATCGCATATGCACTACCGGCATTATATGCAGAACATGATGCTTGTTGAAGCCCTCGAGTGTTACCGATGGCGAATCCTCCCCAGCTTATCCCCGAGTCAGCTGCCGCAAGAATGCGACCGTTGACTTTGGTCATATCACCAATGATTTGTAATGTGAATTTTACTAAATCATCCGTAGTTAATTCAAGAATCTCAGGAGCAAATTTTCCTTCTTTTCCAGGTGGCTTAGGTTCACAGAATCCTTGAAAACGGTTATCCTTTTCTGAGGTAGCTTTGAGGCTAGCAATAGCTTCTCTCACACTCCTTTTGATGCGATCAGGAGTAATCCCACTCGATGAAGAGAAGCTTACTCGCTGGTCTTTCGCAGCACGAACAGCGTTCCCCGCTACAATTCCATCTGTAGCCTTGACTACACCCTGTCGAATCTCGACGCTTGAATTGCTCCGATAGTAAAGAAATAACTCAAACTCCGCTGCGTCATCGAGAGATTGTGCAAATTTGAGTCCACTATCCACTTCCGCTAGTAATGTATCTTTTATTTTATCATAATTCATGGTTGCCGACTCCTTCCTCTAGGCTTGTCCTCCAAACGTTACATCCTTGATTAGGAGTTTTGGTCCTCCTAATCCACATGGGAGCGGATGTTGTCCATCCTTACCACAACCACCAAAGTATGTACCCCAAAGTAATAGGTCCCGGGTTGCTCCTTCAACCTGTGTCAGTAGTTGAAGGATATTGCCTGACAATGACACCTCGCGAATCGGGTGTTGAATTTTGCCTTGTTCAACCCAATATCCTCTATCTGCCTTGAATAGAAAACTACCATCTCCTTCTACTTGTCCACCTGAGGTCTGGATGGCATAGATGCCAGTTCCAAGCTGTTCAAGGGCTTCTTCTTCGGTTAAATCGCCTGGCATAAAATAGGTATTAGTCATACGTGGAATAGGTATAAAGCCAAAGTGAACTGCTCGACAATTACTGGTCGGTTCTTGATTCAAATTCTTGGCGGTTCCACGGTTCTGGAGATAATGTCGAAGAATTCCTTTGTCGAGAATTGTAGTCATATTCGCCTTTGTTCCCTGGTCGTCATAGGGGATCCATAATCCACCGTGCTTCGTGATATTAGGAACTCCTCCATCTATGATCGTGGTATGCTTGGTACCCAATCGGGAACCAATCTTATCTACTAGTGGTGACATTCCCATTACCACAAAATCCGCTTCACTAAGATGCCCAAAAGATTCATGGGCTAATACTCCTGTCAAATCGTTATCCGTTAATGCTGTAAATTTCCCTGCAGGACACGCTTTAGCGGTAATTTGCTCAGCAGCATATTTCCCAGCAGCTTTTCCTATTTCTTCTGGAGTAAAGCCTTTCTGTTTGTAAATTTCTAAGCCTAAAGTTCCAGCTTTTCGTTCAGAACCAAATACAAGGGCGCCAGTACTGGTCTTTGAGGTCACACGACACGGTAAATCAATGACAAGGAAATCCCAGTTGATATCAGATCCCTCACTATTTGTGAAGATTTTTTTCCCAAACAGTTCTCCATATCTACCTGTGACATTTTGAATATCTTTACCCACTTCACGCGCAGATTCAACCATCCGATTAATCAAATCCATTTTGAAATCTAAATCTTGGGTTCTGGGATGGACTTTAGCAGTGAAGGTATCTGATGGTCTGCTTTTTACTGCAGGGCGTTCATCAAAATCTAATTTCAAGGACGCAGCAGTGGAAGCCGCTTTCGCCATTTTATACGCTCGTTTTACAGTCTCGTAAACATCCTCTTGGTCCTCACTTGCTGTAAAGGAATAGCCTGGTGTTGCATCGTAATAACAGGTTATCCCAACTCCTGTTCGAGATTTTAGAATGATATCTTTCCAAGTATCATTGATTCGTCTTAATGTTCGTAACGTCAAATCATCAAATCGTGCTTCTACAAAATCAGCACTCAGTTTTTCACCATATGAAACGGCTGCCCGCAAGGTATCCAACATATGGCTCACCCCTTAGAATGATAAATCGACTTAGCGCTTGGAAAATAATACTATATAAGGTGTCCTCACCAACCGTGTTTGTGTTCTTGATATTCTAATAGAAAGGTGCTGCAATAATGGAATTTGGTGTACAAATCGAACCTCAATTTGGTTACACGTTCGAAGATATCCTTGACATAACTGACGTTGCCCTGAAAAATGGGTTTTCAACGATTTGGTTTTCTGATCATTTCATGCTTGACAAAGATTCTATTGATCGGGTTTTACTTGATCCTTGGCTAGTGATGGCTGCCCTTAGTCAGCGCAATTCGAAGGTGCGGGTAGGTAGTATGGTGTTTTGCCAGAGTTACCGGAATCCAGCGCTAACGGCGAAAATGGCAGCCTCATTAGATGTGCTGTCAAATGGGCGTCTTGAGTTTGGAATTGGTGCAGGCTGGAAAGAAATCGAATACAGAGCTTATGGATACCCTTTCCCTTCAGGAAAAACACGGATAAAACAGTTAGAAGATGCAATACAAATTATTCGTGGTATCTGGACAAATGAACGATTTACCTTCAAAGGAGACTATTACCAAGTAGAAGATGTAATTTCTCATCCAAAACCCTTTCAGAAGCCCATGCCCATTTGGATTGGTGCTCAAGAAGGCAAGGAATTGATGCTTCGGGCCACGGCGAAATATGGCGATGGAATAAATATTGCTTGGATGACTACCCCTGAAGATTTAGATAAGCGATTCCAACATTTGGCGCAATATTGTAAGGAGTATAAGCGTAATGTCACAGATATCATGAAGTCGGTGGGTTTGTGGACTAGGGCTTTTGAAACCAGTGAAGAGATGGAAACAGCTATCATTGAAAATGCTAAAGCACGGAAAGTGTCAGTAAACGAATATCGAAAACGGGTTTCCCAAGCACTTTGGGGATCAACTGATCATATAGCATCAAGGCTTCGTGAATTCAAGCAAATAGACGTCTCACATATCGTACTTATGTTTCCTCATAAAGAAGAAATCGAGCATATCAAAACCTTTGGAAAATCCGTTTTACCAAAACTATAACATGTCCCATTTTTGATATGTGCTACTGTAACTCAGCAACCTCAAAGTAGGTTTCAATTATTTCCTTCTGCATATACCGGAAACTTCTAATGGGAAAATTTGTACATGCCAGCCACTTAAAACTGGAACTGGATATGCTGGACTCGTTTCCCACTCGAGTTAATTCCTGCTGGTAGGCATAGGTGTAGAGGTTGGCATCTAATAATATTGTCGTTGAGTGTCACAATGTTTTCAAAACATATGAAGATGGAGACCTCAAAGTTGAGGTACTAAAGGGTCTTGATTTCACCGTTAGAGCAGGGGAATTTGTCGCTATTGTAGGCGCTAGTGGAAGTGGAAAAACCACGCTAATCAACCTTATGGCTCTTTTAGACTCGCCTACAGATGGAGAAATTATCATCGACGGGCAATCTCTGAATGGTTTAGACGACAAAGAGCTCTCTTTACTCCGTCGCAATAAAGTCGGTATCGTCTTTCAGGGGTTTTACCTATTGGACATCATGAATGCCCGTGAAAATGTAGAAGTTCCCATGATATTTGCTGATAAATCAAAAGAAGAACGAGTTCAACGTTCCCTGGATCTTCTAGATTTAGTAGGAATGCGAGACCTTGCAGAGCAATATCCTACGGAAATGTCTGGAGGACAAATGCAACGCATAGCCCTCGCTCGCGCCATAGCAAATGAACCGATCCTCCTTCTTGCAGACGAGCCCACAGGTAATCTAGATACAGCCACTGGAATCGAGATCATCCGGTTATTCCAGGAATTAGCACATAATTACCATAAAGCCGTAGTAGTTGCTACGCATGACCCAGAAGTTGCTAGTTCAGCTGATCGTATACTTGTACTCCGCTACGGAAGACTTCACACTGATACCTCCATGTACGGACGAGACAGCGACTCCGAGGAGGAGCCATCGTGAGCTCAGAGTCTACTCCACCAAAAATATCGCCACATACCTCAGGAAGTCGGTGGTATATTGCTAGCTATGTCGGAAATAGCATACGAAAACATAGAACACGTTTCTTCAGTCTTCTCATCGGTATTATAATCGGTGTCTCATTGGTCGCATCAATATTTGTATGGACAGATACTGGCACACAGGTGGCAACCATCGATTATTTTGAAGCAAATCTCTACCAATTCGGTATTCAACAAATATACGAATCTCCCGTTGAAAGCCAGCTGATTTTTGATGTGCAAAATTGGTTCACAGAGCAATCAGCATATCAGGATTCTGATGTCGTATACCATTCGGTGGGATTACTAAATGCCACTAATTGGAATTCAAGTACTCCCTATCTGCCACATCCTTATACCAAGGGAATAAAGGATTTCCAGGCTTTCTTTGTAGAAAATTCCTTTCTTCATCGAGTTGCACACCAGTTTCAATTTACTGGCGTTTTTGAACTATCACCTGGTGAATGTTTAGTGAGTACACGTGTAATTAAGGATGCTGAAACCCTTCTGAGCCAAACTATTACCCTTGGTAGTGTCATTAATGTCACAATTGCCACGATATATGATGATCCTATAACAATTGGTGACTTGCTACCCCTAAACATAACTAATCTCCTTGTGGTTGGCACCTACAATATCACCAGCAATGATTCAGTTCTTTATAGATCATTTAGAGGTACGGCTCGACCGAACTATCCAGTATCTGGTTTAGAACGAATTTTTGGATGGAATGATGGAATTATCATGCAGTATAATCAGGTGAACTCGACTCAACGAGATACCCTTACAGAAAATTCCCTTTTTCCAAAACTTCTAGTTCAATTAAATCCCATGGAGGTTTCTGCAGTTGGATTAGAAAGTGTACCATCTGTTATCCGCGAAATACAGCTTGATCTGGAATATCAATATCCACAGAGATTAGCAGTGGAAGGAGAAGACCAGGTTTTTCTCCTTGAGCAGTATATTAGGGCCTATCAATCTCGTCAAACCATGGCTGTGATTGCTCTTCCTGTTATCCTTCTTTCCATTTTCTTGACAATTTTCGCTACTAACATTTTTCTTAGTGGGCGTCGATCAGAGGTGGCAATTCTTCGCTCCCGCGGAGCGAGTTTTCGCCAACTATATGCGGCTTTCATCATGGAATTTATTATCATCGGAATAATCGCACTTTGCTTAGGTATGTTTCTCAGTCTTTTCATTGGATCGTTAATCCCTGCATCCGTGGGGTTTTTACAATTTGACCTTGGAATTTTTATTCAATTCTTTTCCAACGTCAGACTCGAACCCCTCACTTGGGCTATTGCATTTGTATCATGTCTTCTCCCCCCTCTGGTTTTTACAATGATTTACGTGCAATCATTTTTACGAACCGAAATATATCAAGCCATGGTTGGCACAGCTCCCCCTGTTGAAGCTGATTTAGGCGTCACAATCATTTACTTCATCGGTGGTGTAGCCTTACTCGGGTTTCTAATCGCCATGGTATTACTTCTCCCTGGGACTCCTTTGATTAGCATTATGCAATTTGCCTATGCTATTGCAGTTTGGGCTCTCCTCAGTGATATCGGGTCTCGGATTGTACGACAAATCATGGCGGGAGTAACACGTGGATTTCGACCTATCTTTGGAGAAAAAACCTTCCTCTTCGAAAAAAGCATGCGGTCTCGTCGTCACCGCATCGTTCCCCTTCTCCTTATTTTGACCTTAACATTCTCGGTTACTGTCTTTGCAGTAGTTGAAGCTCAAACTGTTCAAGATAACGTCATAACACAAGTTGGCTACTATGTTGGTGCAGATATTCGAATTGAAAGTTCACCAATTCCTCATAATCGAACAAGTGAGGTATTATCCATTCCTGGAGTTGCTTCTGTTACACCAATACTTTCGACAACAGCTACAATCGGGCCAGTCTCTTTCACAATCTATGCAATAGATGCAGAAGCGTATGCCAATAATGGAAATTGGGATCTTACGAGTACGGTAGGGGAAAATCCGTATACAGTTCTACATTACCTTCAGAACACATCAAACGGAATCATATTTCCTCAAACAACTGCTGAACGACTAGGACGAGGAATTGGTAACAGTCTTGATATTACCGTTCATGAACAAGGGGGTGGCGTGTCAGGGCCGGCATTATTCCGGATTGTAGGCTTAGGTCACAGTGCTCCTGGATTAGGTTACTTTGACCCAGATGATCCCAATCGACCACCAGATTCAACGAACGGGTTTGGTTTTCAAGCTCCACAAGCTTTTGCGTTAATTAACCAGAACTTTATGGTAAGCCGGAATATGAACAATACCAGGCTTATGTTAGCAAGTATTTCTGAAAGTGCAAATATCGAAGATGTTCAACTCCAGATAAACAATCTTGGTTTTCCCTCCGCGGTTTACTCTCCTATGACCTTTTCTCTAGAAGACGCCTATCCTGAAGGGTATCTTTTCAACCGGGGAATAGTTAGTATTCTTTCAATTGGCTTCTTGGCATGTGTAATTATTAGTATCATTGCCCTCATCCTTTTCGTGGGAATCATTGTCACTGAACGACAAACTGAATATGCTATTATGCGTGCGGTAGGTAGCACCCAACGACAAATAACTGCAATTGTTGTGGGCGAATTTATTGGTTTAATCTTGACATCCTTCTTCGTTGCATTAATACTCGGCTTCTTCTTCTCATGGATCCTAATGGCAATTCTGCTTAATCTCTTCCCTTTCCCATACATAATACCCTTCCAACTGGGCATTCCCTTACTACTTCTACTCCTAGTGCTTGGAGTAGTACTTATAGGAATGAGTATCGGAACCTATATTCCTGCCCGTCGTGCAGGGCGAACTAATGTTGGACAGGTTCTCCGCAATCTCTAAACAAAACGGTGAATAAAATCATGACAGTTCCCAATAACCTCATCAGCGGGCTCATCAAAGAAGAAGAATTTGCAGAAGTTCCTGAAAATCTAGTTTTAATGGCTCATGATGTCTACAAAATCTATCAAACCGGGGAGATTGAAACGGTCGCCTTACGTGGGGTCTCCTTTCAAATTTTTCAAGGTGAAATTGTAGCCGTTGTTGGGCCTTCAGGAAGCGGAAAAACCACCTTGGTAAATCTTCTCGGTGGAACCCTTCGTCCTAGTGCTGGTCAAGTCTATTGGTCGAATATCAAACAAGATATTGCTAAACTCGATGACCGAACAATTACTAATGCTCGACGAGGGTTCATTGGATTTGTATTCCAAGTTGACAATTTGCTTCATCACTTAACAGCTCAGCAAAATGTTGAGCTCAGTGCCCGAATTGCCGGGCTTCCCAAAACTTGGCGAGAAAAACGATCAACAGAACTTCTTGAGGCAGTGGGACTTAAGCACCGAACGAAACATATCCCTGCAAAATTATCCGGTGGAGAACGTCAACGAGTAGCTATCGCCTCTGCCCTTATGAATAATCCCGCCCTTATACTTGCAGACGAACCTACCGGTGACCTAGACCTTATCAACGCAGAAGAAATCCTTGACCTTTTCAAAGAACTCAATGAACAATACGGAACAGCCTTCCTCATCGTTACACATAGTCAATTAATTGCCTCCAAAGCGCGAAGAACCCTGGAACTTCGGGATGGCATCATTAGCGGTACACACGATGCTGGCGTCCATCTCAAACAACTGGAACGAACTCGTGTCCTGGAAGTTGATAACCAAGATCGATTACCACTTCCTGAGAATATCTTACGGGAATTAGGGCACCCACGACGATTTCAGGTGCAGGTTGATGAGGGTCGAATTGTACTCACACCTTCGATTATTGAAGATGCCGTTGCTGTCGAAGTGCGACTTGTCACCTGCCGGATTTGTGGTAAACTTGTTGCCTCAAATCGTGTAACTTGCCCCAATTGCGGCACAGCACTATGAAACTATGGTCCTATAATTCCAAAATTCGTTAAAAGGTGCATTACTCAATAAAATTTACAAAAGAAGTAAATGCAGTCTTTGAGTGGCTACTTATGAAAGAGAACATTGGAGCGTGGTTGGCTCTTTCACGTCTTCCTTTTCATTTAGTGGGCGTACTTCCTTTCATTCTGGGCAGCCTTCTGGCATGGCAAAATCTTGGTGTTCTTCGTTGGGATATTTTTCTCTTAGGTGTGGCAGGTGTTGTACTAATTATGCTAGCTACCTATTGGGCTGGAGAATATTGGGATTATGACGTAGATTCTCTCTCTGCGCAAAAAGGATCAAGTCGATTCGCTGGAGGCTCACAAGTGCTTCAACGTGGTCTAATACAACGTCGTTCCGCGTTATACGCTTCCCTTACAGCGATCACTCTTGCTGCAACTCTCGGAATTGTGCTTCAGTTTATATTCCTCACAGGAATCTGGACCATTCCTCTTGGAATCATGGGGATAATTGGTGGATTCTTTTATTCAGCCAAACCCATTCGATGGGTAAGTCGCGGGATTGGTGAAATCTGGATTGCTTTTAATTATGGCTGGCTTCCTGTTGCTACAGCTTTCTATCTACAGGTTGGGCTTTTCGTTCCTCTCATTCATTTTCTAGCGATTCCTATTGGTCTAACTATCTTCAATGTGATTCTACTCAACGAGTTCCCCGATTATGAAGCTGATACGGAAACTGGAAAGAATAATCTTGTTGTCCGACTGGGAATGCGTCGGGCCGCAATCTTGTATGCGTTAATTGGATTTGCCAGCTGGGTTACTATGTTCTTTTCTCTAACTTTGGGATTTTCGATTTTCTCCTGCTTCCTCTATTTCCCTGTGCTTATACTTTCAGTGAGTCTAGTAACACTGATTCTTCGTGGTTCATGGCAAAACCGAGACACATTAGAAAAACTATGTGGCTTAACCATCATTGTAAATTTAGGAACCACAATCGTGTATATCTTGGCACTCTTGGTGTTGTAATCATCATGACAAAATGGTTGCGCGAGTGGGGTCAACGTCCACAACGAAAAGTTCGCCCCTTTTGGCAATCACCAAGGCTTATTCTACGCCAGGCCGTTAGTGCCCTATATATTGGTGCTCTCACCCGATGGACACGATTACCTCAGTGGATCCTTAAATACGGTATTAAATGCTTACCCGGAGCTGCTGGGTCACGTGGTATGGGTTGTATTGGATTTCCTTCACATCCAGTCTGGGAAATGACTACTGCGTGTAATCTAGACTGTATTCATTGTCATACTTCTGGCGGAAAACCCGCTTCTGATGAGCTAACCTCTCACGAAGCCAAACAGTTGCTCGATCAATTAGCGGATGAAAAGGATTTCCAGATGATGGCATTTACGGGAGGAGAACCCCTTCTTCGCCCTGATTTTTACGAGCTACTTGCATACTCTCAAGCACTCGGTTTTAGCAATACCATTGCTACAAATGCAACCCTAATTGATTACACTATTGCTAAACAGCTACGTCGATTTGGTGTTGTCATTGCCGCAGTGAGCTTAGACGGATTCAACGCAGAGTCCCATGATCGGATTCGAGGACAACCCGGTGCATTTAATGCAGCTTTAAATGGAATTCGGGCACTCCATCGAGCAGGGATTCTATTACACGTTAACATCACTGCAATGGATTACAACATGCACCAGATGAAACCTTTGATGAATCTAATCGATCAAGTAGGCACTGGAATTCTGCTAATGTATCAACTTGTTCCGGTTGGCAGAGGATGCCAAATTAAAAACGAGGCACTTGATTTAAGCGCCAACGAACGACTCATCCACTTCATGGCTAAAGCTCAACGAAACATTCAAGCAATCATGGAACCCGTGGCTGGTCCCCAGTACTGGTCTTACCTCCTTCAGATGAATGGTATTAAAAATGGACCTTTACTCCGATTTGCTGAAATGGTTTTTCATGGGTGCTCTGCCGGACGGGGCTTTGTCTATGTTAAACCTAATGGGGAAGTATGGCCTTGTCCCTTTATCGAAATCTCCTGCGGAAATATTCGGAATAAATCCTTTTCAGAAATCTGGAATACAGCCCCGCTCTTCAAAGACTTACGTGAACGGGAATCTCGCCTTAAAGGTCAATGTGGAAAATGTCAATACAAGACGTTATGTGGTGGTTGTCGTGGACGAGCATTCGCTATCACGGGAGACTATCTCGCCTCGGATCCCTCGTGCTTCCTCCATCCAGAAGATCCTTCACTCGACACCTCGAGTTAAGGTGAAGGTCTTTTTGCTAGTTCGCCAGCCTTGCGTAGTTCAAAAACCACAATATTATGTGGGTCGGGACATGCCACATATGCTTTCTCAGGATCCGGTTCCCAGGGGAGTGCTCCTCCAAATTCTAACACGGTAAGAAAGGGGAACATGGCGTTATACGCCCAACGACAAATTTTCTCTTTCTCTTCAGGTTTTGATAAATCAAATTCGTCTCCAACCTTGTAAAGCCGACAAGGGCTTTTCCCTGGTTGGAACCGCAATTCATGGACACGTGCAATGATGCGATAAGCTCCTGTCATAATAATGCACTCACAGTTCTTTCATTAAGCTGCTTCTTCTTTTAATCATAGCTTTTGTGTCACGATGCATTATCCAGAACGCACAATGAGGCTATCTCGGTTGAAAAGTTTCACTGCTGCTCGATATAACAATAAGTCTACAATAACTAGGATGATTATTCCGACGTAGAAAATCACCCAACTCAATCCAAGACTTGCGAGGAATCCTGAATACGCGAAGATCATTGCTGGTAAGATGATGAACCCACCAGTTTGATAGGCTTCATAGACAGTGTTTGCCTTTCCTGAGATGATGACCATCATACCTACGGCTAGAATCGAGAACAGAAGGGGCAGAATCAGGGCCTGAAGCAGTGATAGAATATCTGGCCATACCCAGAGAAGATGTGGGGCAAATAACGAGACGATGCCATTGACCATAGCAATGGCTAATAGAAGGTTTCCATAAGCCACTATCAGTCCAGGTATAAGCGCCGTTAGAAATTTTCCTAATAAGAGCCCTCCATCAGTTAACGGTGTGGCTAATAAAGGAACGAGGGTATGGCGTTCTTTCTCGCCAACAATTGAATCTGCTGCAATCAGCACTGGGAGCATTATAGGGAGCATGATAATCACTATGCTCATAATAGTTGATGTCATGAAATTGAAATCAGCTGGATTCGTCAATCCCATAAGAAGCGTCCAGTAGGTCCATAAACCACCAAAGATCACGGACATTATCATTACCATTATGGGTATCGATTTCACTTGACGGCTTTTGAAGACCATCCGAATTTCTGTTCGTGCCATTAGCCATGCCTTTTTCCACATTTTATTTCCCTCCAATAACTTTGAGATAAACTGCTTCAAGATCGGGTATCTGTTCGCGTACTTCAACGACTTGGTGACCTGTTTCCATAAGGGCCTTAATGATTTGAGGATTCTTAGTTTCTGCATCCTCGACTTCGAAAATCACTCGTTTGCCTTTGATACTTACAGACGTAACAAGTCCCGTTGAAGAAATAACATCTACGCTCTTCTGAAGATTGGAGTCTATGAGTTTCACTTCAAAAGTTCGAAGAGTCCAGAACTTCCGTCGTAGGTCCTTAGGGCGACCTACTTCAACCAGTACACCATGGGAAATAAAGCCAACCCGATCACAGAGAGCTTCAACTTCTGAAAGTAAATGTGTGCATAAAAAGAAGGTTTGTTTTCCTCCCTCTGCCTGAGTATCAATAAATTCCCGAACCCTTTTAGACATTATCGGGTCAAGACTTGACGTAGGTTCGTCTAAAAAAACAACACTTGGATCATGGATCATAGACCGTGCGATAGATAGCTTCTGTTTCAATCCTGTTGAAAATGTAGCAGGAGAATCATCGCAGCGGTCTTTGAGTTCGAGAAATTCTAAAAGTTGTTCAATTCGGTCATGGAGTTTCTCTTCGGGGACATCGTAAAGTCGTCCAAAGTACTCGAGGTTCTTATATGCTGAGAGCCGGTCATAGTGGGTATTAGCTCCATCTTCTGGAAGGAGCCCGGTAATTGATCGTACGCTAACGGGATCATTCTGGACATCATGTCCTTCAACTTGAATAGTGCCTTTGGTTGGTGCTAAGAGGGTAGCTGCAATTTTTACAGTTGTAGACTTACCCGCTGCGTTAGGTCCTAAAAATCCAAAGACCTCTCCTCGTCGGACATCTAACGA
>JABXGY010000293.1 GCA_016550395.1 archaeon
AACCTTTAATTGTCTTAAAACGAACGCTAAGATACACGAACGAAGGGATTCTGGCTGATGGGCGGTAAGATTAATGACAATGCACTCCGTGTTCATTTTTCTCCAATCGGGTGAAACACTGGTTTCACATACTTCGCCAGTAGTCAAGCTTGAACAAACCTTGCTTACCGGACTCCTCACTGCCATCCGAGAATTCGGGCATGAAGCCATCGCGGAAGAAATTCGAACAATTGGGGCAGGCGCCTACCGCTTCCACTATGATGTCCTCGATCCCCTTATCTCCGTTGGTCTCGCAGACGGAAACGCGGATGAACTCGAAGTGCAAGCCGTTCTACACAGCCTCAATGTACTCTTTTATAACCAATATGAAACCCAACTCAAAAAATGGAGTGGAGATGTCAAACCCTTCCAAAGTTTTATTCCCATCATCCTTGAAGCCCTCAAAGCCCATAACGAACGATCCCAAGTTGCTCGCCAACGAATATCTTCCACCGAATATATCCTCAAGACATTCGACACGACACTTGATGTCGTATTGTTGAATATTCTTGTTGGCAGTGCTGTCATCATGACAGGAGTCACCAAGAAAAAATTCGAACAACTTAGTGAAGCGATCGATAGTTTCCTTCCCTTCTCAGTGCCCAACATGCCAGGTATCAATGACCTCGAGACTGCGAAAGGAATACTAGAAAGCCGTGAAGAACAGCAACAAAAACACCCAACGCTCCTCGGTGTTACTAAAGACGTTTATCAAAGCCTAACTACTCCAGATAATCTCACACAATACCTCTTTGTTAATCTCACCAAAAGCCCTCCTGTGTACCTAGCTCCCCTCAATCAACCGAGTATGGATCTCGCAAAACAAGCTCTTAGTCTTACGGACGACCGATTACTTCAAGCCAAATTACTTGAACTCCAACTCGATACCCTTCGCGCACAATTGAATAGTTTCCTTGTATTACGTCAAAGTGCCCACCACTTCAATTTGGAACATCTTCGAAGCCTTTTGCATTTCGACTCTGAACGGTTCCGTCTTCTTGCATACCTATCTCAGGAATCTGTTCTCGTACGAAGTTACACAGAATCCGAAGTAACAGAAGAACCAGAGGAAGATACTGAAGGGTAAGCTCAAGAATTGTGAAGTATCTAGAAAGATTCTAATTCTTTGGTTTCGTTGAAGAAGAGAAGAAATCATGTTCTTTTGGCATATTGCGCTGTTGATTTTGCTCATTCTACTCCTTGTGTTACTTATTGTTGTGGTACTCCAACGCAATTGGATTCGCATTGTGTTCCCTGGCATCCCATCTCGTGAGAGATTAGTTGAGAACTGTAAATTTGGTCTTCTGTGGTTGGTCGTTGTGGTTGTTACCATCCTCATTTGGATCCAAGTAGATGCACTGACATCGCTAACCTTGTTTGATGCGATTATCAATGGTTTTATCTGGGGATCACTGATCACCCTTGGTGTTAGCATAACTAGTCATCTTAGAGGTCAGAAACGCCTAGCTGATTTTCCCCCAGTCGACAAGATCTTCACTAGTAGACAATATGTCTGGCTCTTTCTTGTGCTACTTCTCATCAGTACTGTGATCCCTTATCTAGGAGTTCTTTGGAACTATAGTGAAATTATGGAGCGTTCACAACAGTCACTGGATGGCAGTTTAGAATTTAGCATTCCAATTTTTGATAACCTTCTCATAAACCGACGCCAAATCTCAGTATCTGGGAAATACTTCAGTTTTCCGACCCACGTGACATGGGCTGATGACGATATTATGATTCATATTACCGTTCGTGATGAAGGAGGCGTCCTAGTCACTAGTACTGAACTGGATCTTAACATTATTCGAAATTCCGTTTGGTTTATCGTCCGCCTTCCTGCGAGCCAAATGGGTAGTGCTATCCTGCAGGTACCGGTGCCAGGATTTTATACTTTAAATCTAACTACCGAGTTCGAAAAGACTGTGCTGATCACTGTTGTTCAGATGTGGCAACCACTGATGGATATATTGTTCATAATTGCGGCATTGGGGGGCTTCAGCTTCATCGTTGGAGCTGTAGGATTATGTCGTCGACCTCGAGTAATCCATATGAGTTGAGGGGACTGTAAATGGATGAGTTGTAGAACTAGCGGTTGGGATTGGCTTCTAGGAACCTTCGAACTACTATGACTTGCAACGCATAATGGATTACTATTTTCCCAGATGAAATCCTTTTGGAAAAATCTCTGATAATTGTATGTGTTCAGTTTTTCCAGATAATTAGTAGATCTCAATTATCGTGTGAATTGGCGCGATTGGATAATCATATTCGGGGCGTTTTAATGTTCATTTAGCATTTCTTATGGACGACTTAAAACCAAATTCTTAAAAATAACCGTTTTATGTCTTTTTTCTGGAAATCTATTCCATCACTTGTGTGTTCTGACTAAACCTATTCCATAGAATCCTTAATCATGTGCTTTTCTAAATGCCTTAAACGCTCTGTAGAATGTATGCGAAGCTTTATATGGGGAAAAATGAAGATGAATGAACATCAATGAAAATCAATGAGGGTTAATGAGCGATGGCAATCGACAAAGCAACCGCGTCTGGGAGAGCACGAACCGACGCACTCGCTCGTCTCCAAGCCCCCAGCATTGAGGAACAACTCAAAGAATCAATGCCCTTGGTGACAGCCACGCTTCGTGTCCGTATTGCCCGAACAATTGCACAGCTTCGCGAAGAAGAACTCCTTGCGAAGCGACGAAAAGAGGTGAGGCACTCGTGAGTAATAAGATCAAAGCGCTTCAACCAAAACTACGACTCGAAAAAGCCCTGGAACAACTCGATGCAAATGCCGTACTTGAACTCATTACACCAACAGCTAGAACATTTACTTGTCAACGAAATGGTCGACTTGTTGATGGAGGATATTGTGCCTTGTTCTGTCCGATAGGGAGAGACCAGGTTGCCTATAATCCCACGGCAGGTATTGAGGTCATTTGTCCCTTTGCTAATAATAATTTCTTGGGACGGATGGGCGACGGGGTAATTTCTGACGCATGAGTAAAGCAGACTGGGAAGAAGTAGCTGAACAAATGAAGTAAGGAAACGTGGTGAAATAATACAATAATTGCTGACCGGATCGTGATAAGCAGATGTTCGCCTTCGATGAACGATTAAAGAGCCTGGGCTGGTCTGATTTTCCATTCCGTATTGATGTCATGCCAGATGTATTCGCGGCTGAAAAACGCTTACTCAACCCATTAACAATCCAATTGAGAACAGGTAACATCGTTCTTATCGAAGGAGGTCGTGGAACGGGAAAAACCCACATTCTCCGTTGGTTCAATGATTATGTGTCTTCCTTGTCGCAAATGGTTCCGTGTCTAATATCTGAACCCCTAAATTCTACATTATTGAGTAATGCTTTGGTTTCACTATTCAAACAGCATTTGATAATGAAGATCAACACGACTCCAGTTTTCATTGATGAACTGGTTGCGAAGGTTCGTGAGTTTCATACTCAAAGTAAACAACGAATTGTTTTACTAATTGATGATGGACAAAGCCTAGCGTTAACCCAAGATGATTCGGAGAGTATCGAATTTGAAAAACGAAAAACCGTACGTTGGCTTCGAGTTCTTAGCGACTTGCCTGCTGTCGTTGTATTTATTGCTGGATTAACAGGATTTGCCAAGGCTTTAATGAGTATTTTTCCACCTATAGCTGAACGAGTGACTCTACAATTTTCCCTAGACTCAGAGGGGGAAGGGGGACCAGAAGTTCTTACTCGGAAGGAGATGGAACAACTCATTCGTCAGCGAATCCGACACTTTGGCGGTAAGGGTATTACTCCATTTACGGCTGAAGCTCTGGATGAAATTCATCTGCATACGCGAGGGATTCCACGAAGTACACTTCGGTTTTGTGAAAATATCATTTCCCTTGCTTTTCAAGAGGATACACCCTCAGGTGATCGCATTACCAGTGATTTTGTCCAACAAGTCGTGAAACAACGACCGAGTCCACCAATTCCTACTACATTAGTTCCCTCTCCCCTCGACGAAGAACGATTCATCGAAACCAGTACCGTCGATGACGAGGATGACTGGTTCACTGAATTTGATGAACTCACGGCAACTCAACGTGAAATCTTAGCTTTGGCGAAGGAAAGGAAGAGTGTCACCACGGCTGTAGTTGCTGAAGAAGTAGGGATTACGAAGGGAACAGCATCGAATGAATTGAAGAAACTATTTGATAAAAAGAAACTCCAACGTCGCAAAGGAGTTCGGGGTTTTGAATACCTTCCTCGCTAGCCTTTTTCTTAAGCAACATGAGTCAGTCCATGCAGCAGACCTTCCCCTCACAGTTTTGTCACTGCCGAGAGTATGTCGTCAGTATGACCCCCCGATGAACAGCCTCACAGCTCAGCAATTATATCGTAATTCTGGTCAGTTGAGTTTCTATTTGTAAACGCCGTATTCCTTGGTGAAGTCAACCATAGCCTTCAGATTTTCCCGCTTTACTCGATCAAAGAAGGCCCCATTGGCCATTATGTAACCACCGCCTTTGCTGGCGGAGTCAATGCATTTCTTTATGTGGTCTTTCACATCCTGCGGTGTACCTATGCTTATTAAATGGATAGGCATGTTGCCGCCTACGCAGGCAATGTTACCAATCTTTTTCTTTGCCTTACCTACATCTGTCAGGTCAAACAACCATGCAGTTTTACCCTTAGGCAAGTCCCTGATATATTCCAAGCGTGAGTCAAAGCCTCCCTCAGCCCAACAGAATGGAACGACTCCCTCGTCAATTAAGCTCATGAGGACCTTTTTGAAGGTAGGCCAGTAGAAGGTCTTAAACTGCTCATCGGAGAGGAAACCATCCGCACCTTTATGCATAGGTATAAATATTAATGGATTTCCGGCTCCCTTGGCTGTGGATACTGCTATATTAATCATTAAAGGTGTTATTACTTCAAGGGCTTCGAGGAGCTTATCGGGTTGTCGATACATATCCAGCATTATCCCTTTGGTACCTCTTAGGGTATCGCCGAGTATGTCAAAAGGTGCTTTAGTAGCACCAGCCTGGTAGGCGGGGAATCCTAATTCGGTTATCTCCTTATCAAAGGCACCCATATATTGCGCCCATTTCAAAGCTTCATTTCCAGCTTCCATAAGTGTCTTAAAAGCGTCTTGAACGTCGGGCAGGCCATAGGGTACAAAACTACCAGCCGCTCCATAAATTTCACCTAAACCGAAAATGTTAGGAGAGAGCTTCATGAACGGCTCTAAAGCTCCGAATATACGCGGTAGGTAGACAGTTGTGAAATAACTCGACGGGTCT
>JABXGY010000294.1 GCA_016550395.1 archaeon
GAGGAAGGAAGAGGAGAAGCAGAGGAAGGAAGAGGAGAAGCAGAGGAAGGAAGAGGAGAAGCAGAGGAAGGAAGAGGAGAAGCAGAGGAAGGAAGAGGAGAAGCAGAGGAAAGAGGAAGAAAAGCGTCGCAAGGAAGAGGAGAAGCAGAGGAAAGAGGAAGAAAAGCGTCGCAAGGAAGAGGAGAAGCAGAAAAAGAAGGAAGAAGAGAAGAAACGAAAAGAGGAAAAGAAGAAAGAAAAGGAAGCTGAGGCTACCTAAACCGTCCTCAATCCTTCAAACTCCGTTGTTGTTTTGCTGAGAGAATATCACGGGTCGTTTCCCACGTTTGTCGAACAACTTCAGGAAATGTCTCATGTGTGCTAATCCATTTCGTGAGGAATCGTCGTGTTTTTGGATCATTTGGATAGCCACTCCCAAAATCACCAAATTGTTTATGTAATTCCTTGATGCGCTGATCTCTTCGGACTTTTGCGATAATCGAAGCTGCAGCAACAACAGGATATCGAGTATCTGCCTTGTGTTCACTGATCACCTTTTTTTTGCTGAATAATTGTGATTGGATTATCCGTCCATAACGGTCAGCGTTAACATCCGAAGCATCAATGTACGCTGTGTGCCACTGTAGCTGATTCAATACCTGCGCCATCCATTTGGCTTCAAGGATGTTGAGTGTCCGTTTCTGCCGGCGTTGGTTATCGATTTCTTTAGCACTAATTTCTAAGACTTCCACTTGCTTCGCAAGACGTCGTATTTGTTGGTTGAGGGTCTCTCGTCTATGAGAGGTTAACTGTTTTGAATCACGAATACCCCACTCAATTAGTGCTTCTTCTTGAGATTCTGTAATAACAATTCCTGCGATAACCAACGGTCCTATTACAGGGCCCCGACCTGCTTCATCAACACCTGCAATTCGCTGCGACATACTTAACACCGATTAAACAATTTCTATTGCTCCGAAACCATTAACAGGTACGCATTCTTTTAAATTCGTACTTAGATGCTTTGCTTGTGACTTTCATGGAAGAATGTAAATACGCCGAAATATGGCTCAGTATGTATGAAGGACAATTTCGTGTCTCTAGCCGACTACCCTCTCATGTTGAAGTTCCATCTGATTTTCAGTGTTTAACACCCGAGGGGGAAAGCATACCCGTCTGTGTATCACCGTTATACCATTCAATTCACGATGCTAAGGGACGCGCCGCAACTTTACAAGATACTCTTCAACAACAAGGCTGTAAGGTCATCTTCTATTTTGAGTTGCGTCCACCGATTATCGGGAATCCCCATAGTCCTAGTTAGATTTCTCGGATTCTGTCACAGTAGCATTAGTTTCATTACCTTTTGCCTGCTTTGCTCGACGACGAATAATGATTCGATATGCTATGAAGATGACAAAGAAGATAATGAGTATGACTAAAATCATAGTTTCAAAGAGGTCGATTAACTCAGCTAAATTAAAGAATGCAATACCAACTACCCATCCCAACAATCCTAAAATTAGACATCGAGGTAATGCACCAAGAAAAGTTATGAGAGTAAATTGTTTGATGTCCACTCGAATAGCTCCATATAGAAGGGAGATGACGGAAAGCGGGATAATAGGTATTGCTCGTGCTGTAAAAAGATAGATTTCATCGCGAGAAGACTGTTGCATGCTTTGACGCATATACTCAATTTCTTCTAAGGAAGTCCCCAAATATCTTCCATATCGTTCAATAATGGGATATCCTCCGAAGTAAGCGATCCCATATCCAAAGAAAGAACCAATAGTAACAGCAAAGGCGCCAACTAACATGACATTAACAATAATGCTAAGAATAGCAGCATAAGGGTCTAATCCGATGGTCAAGATGAATCCAGCTGCCATCATGATTATCGGGGAAGGAATCGGTGCAATGAAGGTCTCTATCATAACACCAAGAAACACACCAAGCGGTCCTAGGGCATGGACCCATGAAATTATTAGCCATATGAGGCTTTCAATCCATGCATCAATAATATGTAGCCAATCAAGGATAATGTTGATCATCAATCACAAAACGCCCCGAAATGACCCATTATCGAAAGATTCTCTACATATTATTCTCCTGGATGCGCACTTAGAATTTCATCACGGGAAGGAAATTCCGAGTCATCAACAAGCACAATTTCTCCATAGCGACCCGCTGAGAGCTCCATTTCACCCCGAAAAGTTTTCACAAATCCATTGTTGATTTCGACGACCACGTCTTCATCAACTTTGTCGATGTCATCATTCCATAGGGATAATTTAATGGTGCCGGTTTCATCTCCCGCCTGAGCAGTGGTTACACGGGCCTTTCCGTAGCGTGTCTGCACTTCTCTTACCGGCTCAAGAGAAAGGATGCGTAACCGTATGTCAACACGACGGGATGCGGATGATAATTCATTTACTTTCATTGTTTTGAAAACCCTCGTTACGAGATTTATCAAGGATGTACTAATGCACACTTTTAAAACTTGTAGGATAGCAGGTTTTTCTGAAAAGAAGGGAAACTTTGGATGCCTGAGTCGTCGTCAACACCTTTTGAAAAACTCGCTAAAGTATCTGAAGCAATCATGGCAACATCAAAACGCTTACAAAAGATGGATCTTGCAGGCGATTTCCTTTCTGCTCTTCCTCAAGAAGAAATCGAAGCGGCGGCACTTCTTCTTATTGGTCATCCCTTTCCACGGACCAGTCAACGGACGTTAGCACTAGATTGGTCGGCGTTGTACCAGATTCTCCAAGAATTATTGCAACCAGCACCAGAATTAATGAATGAACTCTTCGCTCAAACTGGTGATATTGGAGAAGTGGTTCATCAATTATTTTTACAATCAGGAAAAATCCGACAGGCTACTCTCTTCACCACACGGCTAATGATAATGGAGGTATATACGACATTCATCGAAATTGCCGATGTTGAGGGGTCTGGTTCACGGAAACGGAAAACAGCGTTGCTTCGATCTCTCTTTACACAAGCGGTCCCACTGGAAGCAAAATATCTTGCTAAACTCTTAGTTGGTGATCACCGAATTGGCTTCAGTGAAGGAATGTTAGAAAGTGCAGTCTCACGTAATCTTAACTTGCCACTCGAATTAGTCCGTCGTGCTAATATGCTCACAGGAAATATCGGTGAAGTGACACGGATTGCCTTCTCACAAGGTGTAAACGGACTTGAAAAAATCAAATTACGACCATTCACCCCTCTCCTTCCGATGTTAGCCGCACAAGCAGAAGATGTGGAGGATGCACTCCTTACTCATGCGGGGCAATCAGCTTTTGAGATGAAACTTGATGGTGCTCGTGTTCAGATTCATATGCAACGGAAGAATAGTGAATCGCGAATACAAATCTATAGTCGACACTTAACCGATGTCACAACTAGCTTACCTGATCTTATCGATCTCATAAGAACTCAGGTTAAGGTGAAAAGTTGTATCTTTGAAGGAGAAGTACTGGCATTAGATCAGGATGGTCGCCCTTTCCCGTTTCAACATTTAATGAGAAGATTTCGTCGAGTTCGAAATGTTGAGGAAATGGTTGAAGAAATCCCTGTTACTCTCCATCTCTTCGATATGCTAATGTTAAATGATAAAGTGCTAATTGATACACCCTATACAAATCGTCGGAATCAGTTAGCAAAAGTATGTGGTACCATACCCTTGGTTGAGCAATTAATTACATCAAATCTTGATCAAGCGAAACAATTCTTCGAGAAGACAATTCAAATTGGTCATGAAGGCCTCATAGCAAAGCGCTTAGATAGTCTCTATCAACCTGGAATTCGTGGAAAAGCCTGGTTAAAGGTTAAAAGAAGTATGGAAACTCTGGATCTCGTTATTATCGCCGCTGAATGGGGGACAGGACGTAGGCACAAATGGCTTAGCGATTATCATTTAGCTGCGTCGGATCCTGAATTAGGTGAATACCATATGCTAGGAAAGACCTTCAAGGGTCTTACTGACGCAGAATTTGAGGACATCACACACCGCTTATTGGAAATAAAAATCGAGCAAACACGTGGTGTTGTAAGGGTTCAGCCCCGGATAGTAGTTGAAGTCGAGTTTGATGAAATTCAGCGAAGTCCTACATATAAATCCGGAATGGCCCTTCGGTTTGCACGGATTAAACGGCTTCGTTACGATAAAGATCCTACTGAAGCCGATACTATTCACAGAGTTCAAGAATTGTATGACTCTCAATTTTCACGCAAAGCATCTAGTAGCCGTGTAGGACGAACCTAATTCTTCCTTATTCATGTGATTTATTTTCGAAGTAGAATCTCTTCTGAGGCAGAAATCCATCGGGGACCAAGAGTTTGGTTGAAAAGCGCGATATAGCTTGGTTGATCGCTAACTACGGCTACGGTTTCTCCTTGATTACCGTAAGTTGGGGCAATTAAGACTTCCTCACCATCTCGCGATCCTCCATAAAATTCCATATTTGGATTATTCCAAATGCGGATATTACCTTGTTGTAAAAGTTTTCGTGCACTGGTTCGTTGTTTTTCACCATCAAGAGTAGTAATAACATGGATGCGGATCTGAGGTTGGACTTTGCCTAATTCAACAACCGGAACTTCGTCAAAGGATGGATAGACTAAGGTGATAGTGTTACTAACGCGACGGAACATATCCAAGAGATGATTTTGAATTCCCTCACAGGATACAATCCGCCATGTACGCTCTGCCTCGAAAGGTTCAAGACTCGAAAGTGTCTCCCATAAACCAGTTAGAATGTGTTCTACACCAGTAGCTTCGTTTCGTAGGCTATCCAAAAGTGGATCAGTTTTTTGTGAAAACAGCTGCAGGGTATTGATAGATGTAGTTTCAGCTGTTTTAGCTCGGGTAGTAATTTACTGTGCTAGCGTTTGGTATTCAGTTTTTAGTGTTTGGCGTTCTTTACTTAACGTTTGACTAATGCGCCTTCCTGTCTGTTGGGTCTGAGTTACTAAACTTTCTTCTGCTGTGTCAATAATCTGTTTCATTGAGGCGATGAGAGTTTCATTCTTTTTTTGAACATCGGTTGAAGCTGATTCTTCAAATATGTGCATACTCTCTCTGACATGGCGAATGCTATCCTGGATAGCACGACTTAATCTTGTCTTGGTTAAATCAATGGTTTGAATGAAGCTTTGGAGAGTTTTTTCAATTTCTTGACCGAATCCGGTCCTGGTTTTTAGATTATCCTCCTCAATTACTTGACTCGTCTCAGAGAGGATTCTATCGAGTTCTCTTTGTGACTCGGTGAGCATGGATGTTAGCGTCTGAATAAGTTGCTCTGAAGTTGTATTCACCTTATCATTAATACTAGACAGGTTGGTTTGAATCTGCTTTGTAAACAAATCAGATTTCGAAGTTAGACTTGTCTGGAATTCTTGGTTAACTTCTGCGCTCTTGAATTCAGTTTGGTCTAATATTTCGTCTAAGGCTGTATCAATTTGCGTATTCGATTGATCTAACGCTGCTTTTCCTTCATCGGCTTCCTGAGTCAGTGTTGTAAGTACTTGGGTTTGAGAGGCGTTGAGTTGTTCAACGAAGTTCTGTAATCTTGAAGTAACCTCCTTGCTGAGCGTATTCTGTTGTTCATCAATTGCTGTTAGTTTTTGTACCCTATTTGCCTTAATTGCCTGTTGTAATTCAGTATCAATAGTTGCACCAGTAAGCTTGACTTTTTCCACTAGTTTCGAAGCAACAGTCTGCAGCTGGACTATCTCCTCCTGTAAATTAGTGATGTAGTTCCCCGTTTCTTCTGACAAGGTACTAGCGTATGTTTCTAAATGCTTGTCAATTGTAGCTCGTTGTTCATCGATTTTTTCAGCACAAGTTTGCCCAATTTCCTCAATGATATTCTGGGCTTTGGGAATCTGGTTTTGTGTGAATTCCTCAAGTTTTGTTTGAATGCCTGTCAGCATATCGATAACATTGGTACTCTGTTGAAGAATCAGCTCATGAACGCTTTTTCTAAGATTTTCTACCCGGGCGTCTTGTTCTTCAAGTTCTTTCTGGATGCTTTCTACAAAACTATCCGCGGCTTCCTGAATAGCTGATAGGTTAGCGAGAGTGAGTGATTCAATCTCACCCGTCTTGGTTTCCATATTCTGGTTTAATGCAGTTTTTTGACCTGTAATGTCGTTACCTAATGCCTCAAGGAGCGTTTGGGTTTCTTGGAGCTGTGCTAGGCAATCTTCCTGCATTTCATTAATTCCCTGGATGATTTGTTCATTAAACCCGGTTTTTTCTCGATCAAAGGCTTGAGCTGTTGCTGTAAGAAGATTGCTCGCATCATCACCGTAATTAGTAAGGCTAGTCGTTACATTAACGGTTGCTTGATCAACTGCTGTTCCGCTGGCTGTGCTGAGGGCATTCAAGTTGTTAATAACGGTATTAGTATATTCATCGATTATCTGGGTCAGAGGAAGCCAGTGTCTGTCTACTAGCATTTTAGCTTCATTATCGTAAATATCAATAGTCTCATTAAGCTTGGTTTTGAATTTATCAAGGAGCGGTTTGATTTCAGGGGCTTCAGTAGTTAGGTATTCTTGAAGCGTCTTCTGTAATTGGTTTTGTAGGCGTTTCTCAAATGTCGTTTGAAAGGTGCTTTGGGCTTGGTCTTTTAGTTCTTCAAGGTTAACTACCAAAGTATCTTGGTAAGTTCTTATGGCTGAACTAGTAGCACTTTTCAGAAAATTAGAAAGAGCGGTTTCTAGGTTTTTAGCATAGTTTACTTCAAGGAGCTTCTTGTGAAGCGATTGTGTTTCAGTGTTGACACTTGCTCCATATGCTTTCAATTTATCTTCGAGGAAAGATTGAAACTTCATCAAGGACGATTCAAAATTATTGACCTGACTGCTAAGATTTTTCTCTAAAGTTTTGGAGAGTAACTCTTGAGGAAGTTGTATCAGATTTTCTTTAGTTGATTTAAGAACAGCTGTAATTTGTTTATCACGTAATGTTTGATTTTTCAACTTCTTGCTGAAATCTAACAAAATTATTTCTAATTCTTGTCTTATTTTAGTTCGCACAGCCTTTGACTCTCTTTTTAGAGTTGTGGGGAATTTTAGTATTTGGCTGGTTGTTTCCTGAAAGAGTTTGTCAATCTGACTTTCTCGGTTAGTCTGCCGAATCAGCGTAGTTTTACAATTACGAAAAATAGCATTAATCTGCGTTTCGAATTCCTTCTCTACCTTATCTTTGATTTGAATAATCTGTTGATTTTGTATATCGGTTACTTCTTCTCGGGCCTGTGATAACGCAGAGTCTGACTGTTTTTTGAATTGAATATATTTAGAATTTATAAAATCTTGAATTTCCGCCGTGATGGTATTAAGCCGTGTCTCCAAGGTGTTAGTCAGTGAGTTATTGAATATTTCAAGTTGTTTGGGTGTAACAAGTTCACTGGGAGTGGATTTAGCGGTAGTCGTTGCTTGGGTTTCGAGGGCTGCCTGTTTTTCATCAACTGTGCTTTGATACTTATTTAATGCATCCAGAGCATATTCAGGTATTACCTCTTGAAGTGAGATTGCTAATCCAGTAATTATTTTCTGGTCTCTTTTTGTTAGTTGGGTTGAGTGTGACCTAAGTGTTCGATTAATTGTGTTATTCCGCTTTTTTTGATTTTTCGTGTTTGCTAGAGAATAACCTTTGGTTGCTGTATTGATTTTCAATGCTTGTTCTTCTCGCAGTCTATCCGCCGTGTTCTCTATCCCCTCAGAATATTGTTTAACGATGTTTTGAAGTTGAGTGAATTCCTGACGTAATTCTAAGCCTGTCTCCTTAGTCATTTTATTCAAAGCGGCTTGGAATGCCTGTAATTGGCGCTCGATATCCTTCTGACGTTTCGCAGCTTTCGCTATATTTTCACGTGCAGCTTCTTTTACTGAATCTTTAGTACGATTAATCCGCTCTTCAGCATATTGACCAATTTGTGCTTCCGTAGTTACCAAAGTATTTAGCACAATACCTGTTTGGTGTTTGAGCAGATTTTCTGTCCGTTTACTAAAGGTACGTGTTTGTTCTTCTTGGAGGGTAATTTTAGATTGGAAATCAGAAAGAAAAGCGTTCGCAGTTTTTCGGATACCGGTTAATCGTCTTTTTAGACGGGTTCCAAGTTGGTTGGCTATGGACTCAAAATTCCCAGGCAAGGTGGTCTTTTGTTTTTTGAGATCTCTAATGAGCGTTTGGCTGAGAGTATTTACTTCGAGTAGTTGAGCGAGATATGCATCCCGCATTTCGACTCCCACCCCCTCACTGGCGACTTCGAGAAGGCGCTCATGATCGGTTTTAACTTGCTCTGTAAGTGTGTTTAAATCGGATTGAATTTTAGAGAACTGTGAAAAAGTCAATGCTGTTGGAGGCCACTGTGAGATGGTACTTTCTATCTCTTTTTGTAACCGCCTATATTCTTGGCTACTAGTTTCAAGGGACTTTTGTAGATCTTGAATGAGGGTTTCTGTGATTTGGGTTAGATTTTCACGTGCACTTTTTATTATTGAATCCATATCCGCTACAATTTTGTCACTGTTTTGTTGCTGTCGCCGAATCTCTTTCTGAAGGAGTTTCTCAATATGAGATAACATTTCATCCAAGGATTGCATACGTTGCGTCCAGGTTTCACGAATTTGTGATTTGACGTCCTGATTCTGTTTAGAGAGAATTTGGTTGATTTCATTTTGTAGTGTGGTGATATCCTCTTGTGATTCTTGAGTGAAAGTTTTGAGGTTAGTGTTAAGGGTGGTTATTGTCTCTTCGGCAATATCGGAAACCCCTTCCTTTTCTGATGTAATTTCAGTTGTTAGTGTTTTAACACTTGAATCGATGTTTCGCTTTTGTAGAGAATTAGCCTCATCAAGGTGTGTTTTAATCTGCTGTGTAAGTGTGTCTGACTGATCTAGTAAACGATCGGCAATCGTGGTTAACCATTGTTCGGTTTCTTCTGCATGGGCTTCTAGCCCCTTATTTACATCTGCCAATGAAAGATTCTGAGTCTCATCTACTTGACTAATTCCTTCTGAAATGGACTTTTTGAGTGATTGTTGAAGACTAGTAATCGACTTAGAAAATTCATCTAAACTTGAAGTGGAAAGATTAGTGAGAGATTTCTGCAAATTCTCAGCGACGTTATTTAATACAATATTCGTCGCCATGGCTGCTTCATTTAAGGCAATTCCTTGCCGCTCATTCAAATTGTCTACAGCTGTTTTAGTCTGTCTAGTCATCGATTGTAGTTCATTTTGAATTTCGCCAATTGTCTTATTTTGAAGCTTTTGCAGTTCATTCCAAGAAGCTTGAGTCTCTTTTGTGAAAGCTTTAACCTCATCTGATAATTCCTTGTAGGGTGCATAGGCCTGGTATCGAGTTACAACACCTGGTAAGGGTTTCACGAGCTCTCTTTTCTTCAGCGTATCAAGAGCAGTCTGAACTTTTACAAAAGTAACACCCGAATAACGGCTAATTTCATCAGAGGTTAATTGCCTCATAACAAGTAAAGCAATATAAACACGACTCTGAGACTCAGTAAGCTTAAACCTGTTCAGAACTGCTTTGAGTAGATCTGAGGAAATCTCAAAAGCCGTAGAGCACTGAGGAGTGGTAGACTCTCCATTTTTAGGAGTAGGGGATTTGGAATTATCTTTTTGTGGTGTCATATCTCTTCACCAATCTAATCTCTCGGTTACTTACGTAGGATTATTTTGGACTTGATTGCTGCGACGCTATTGTTTCTCTTCACCAGCTATAAGGGTGCCGCGTCGAAATTCGAAGGGCTCTAGAATTTTTCCTTGAGTAGTTGTTCTTGAGCTGCTAAAACACCAGAACCAATCGGCACTTCATATCCTAAGCGTTTCAATACAATTTCAATGATTGCAATGGTTGCAAGCACGTCACGTTCAGTACAGATGTTCATATGATTTGTCCGCCAAATCTTCCCTTTTACGGGTCCTTGTCCACCAGCAATTAGAATTCCCAGATTACGTACTTGTGCCCGAAATTCTTTATCTGTAATCCCTGATGGGTATTTAACAGCAGTAACGGTGTTCGAATAATAGGCTGGGTCTGCTAACAAATCTAAACCCATTCCTAGATAGCCTGCACGAGTGATTCGTCCAAGTCGATGATGTCGCTCAATTCGCTGCTCATAACCTTCTTCAAACATGATTGTTAAGGATTCATGTAAACCATACATCAGGCTGATAGCAGAGGTGAAGGGTGAATCACCAAACCCATCATAACGGTTCTTCGCTTTTAGCAGATCAAGATAATAGGTAGGATTACGTTGTTTGCGGGTCTCGATTTTTTTCCAGGCCCGAGGTCCGACCCAAATCATACCTAGCCCTGGTGGCACTCCGAGGCATTTTTGACTGCCTGTAACAAGGAGGTCGAAGTTCCACTTATCAGGATATACGTAATCTCCTCCAACAGATGTTATACCATCCACAATAAAAAGCCGGTCATAATCTCGAACGATTTGCCCAATTTCCTTGGCAGGATTAAGGACTCCTGTTGATGTTTCATTATGGCAGATAGTCACGACGCGGATACTCTGGTCGGATGCCAATGATTCACGTATGGCTTCGGGTTCAGCTGCTTGCCCGTAAGCAAATTCTTGCACTAAAGATTGTGCACCAAACGCTGTGGTGAGTTCCGACCAGCGTTCACTAAACTTGCCATTAACCACATTTAGGACTTTTTCGCCAGGTTCAATAGCATTTGCTATTGCTGCTTCCATTGCAGCAGTTCCGGAACCAGCGAAAATTAAGACATCTTGTTCGGTATGAAGCAATCGTTGTAAGAGTGCAACAGTTTCTTTATACGTGGTCTGGTACTCCTTGGTTCTATGACCATATAACACCCGGGACATAGCCCGATAAACTCGTGGGTGAACTGGAACGGGTCCAGGAATCATTAAGGTGGTGAGCTCTTCATCGTACATGCTTAAACAGCACCAATTCGGTTTAATCCCCCAGCAGAACTAACAATCCTATAAGCCTTTGTGTCAGGAAAACGCCTAGAGGTACGCAACCCTAATTCATTAGAGATTAAGCAGGGAAGTGTCGGTACTTCAAGTACGATAAGGCTTCATAGAAATATTTCCCACCAAATACACCACTCGTTTTGAGTCCTCCAAGATGCGGATAAAAGGTGTCGAAGTGAAGATGATCTGTATTAATTGCAACACCGGGTGCCTCGATTTCATCGAAAAATCGGCTCCAGATTTTAGGATTTTCACTATATACAGAAGTCCGCATTCCATAGGGAGAGTTATTAGCTTGACTAATGGCCTGCTCAAATGAACGGACCTTCATAATGGGCAAGACTGGACCAAAGGTCTCTTGATACCACATTTGACAATCAAGAGGAACATCACTTAGAATTGTTGGCTTGAAAAACAATCCTGCATCATCACGTTCATTATGAACATTAATGCGGTACCCACCGGATTCTAATTTTGCCCCTTTTTTTACTGCCTCCTCTGTCATATCAATTATCTGATATAACGCTCGACTCCCCATGATTGGAAGATCTGTTTCCGGATCTGCCGGAACACCAACTCTCAATTTTTCACTTAGTTCAACTAATGCATGAATGAAGTCATAATAAATCGCCTCATGGAGAAAAAGTCGTTTTGCGGCTAGGCAAATCTGTCCGGAGCCAAAGAAGCGTGCACGACTAACGAAAGCTGCAACTTTCTCAATATTCACATCCTTCCACACCAAGCTCGCTCCACTTCCAGCGAGTTCGGGTACGAAGTGTTTTCCTCGTCTTATCGCCTGAGCCATTAGCTCTAGACCAATTTTAGAATCACCATAATAGGTCATTGCGTTAAGTGGCGATTCATTAATCATATAATTAGCAATAGGTCGAGCAGGACCGATTACTGCTTGAAAAGCACTGATTGGAAAATCTAGAGACTCCATAGCATCTCGAAGAACATATGCTAATTCCATGTTAGTAAGGGGCATTCGAGTCGGTGTACGCGTAACATTAGCATTTCCAGCATAATATGAACTAAGAATTGCTGTAAATCCCAGACCTAAAGCAGCATTATATGGCGGGAAAATTCCAACAGCCCCAAACGGGTATTTTGTCAAAATAGTCCTTTCTCCCTCAATAGAACACTGTATTTCCTTAGGCTCTAAACGCTCTGCAATAAAGTCCGCCTTTTCTTTACACAGAGTATCAAACGCTTTCTTGGTCTGCCAATCAAAGAGCTTCACAGGTGTCCCCTCTGCTATAGCAATTTCTTTAAACTCGTCATAATGGTTCCACATGAAATCACTCAAAGAAAGAATGCTTTTCATTCGATCTCCAAGAGTCAACCCTTTTCCATTTTCATCTAATTCACGGTGCATTAAATGCCGAATATTTGCCGCTTCTTCACATGCTAAAGCTGCTTCTTTCACTCCACCAATAGCATATTCAGCAAAAATTAGTTCATCCATTTCATCCTTCGTCGCTTCCGGGAAGCCATGTGCTCGAATATAATCCTTCAATAAACGAATTTCAGGTGATTTTTCAGGTAACACCCCAGTGAAATATCGGGCAGCAAACCGTCTGAGGGAACCCTGTCCATGCAGTGCCATGGCAAATAGTATTCGTGGATCAGTAATCGCCTTATTCATGTCGGGAAATGTACCATTTCGTCCTTGATGGGGTTGTGAAATTTCACCTTTTATTAGGTGCCCAAAGAACCGCATTATTTACACCTTCGTTCTTATGGTGGATTTTCTGGTATCTCTGAAGCTTGTGGGGAGACCTACTCTTATGCATATCACTTGGTCAAACACTCTAATCTAATAAGAATCACTAAATTATAGAACAATATTAATCCCTAAAGCCTTAGCGACGCTTCAGCTAAACTCCTCAGGTGGGATTTGATAAATGACTCTCATCAATGATGATGAATTACTCTATACACAGGATGAACTCGCCTTTCGTCAGCAAGTCCGTGAATTCATAGAACGTGAAATTAAACCAATGAAGCTCAAGATTGAAACACGAGATTTTAACCATCGGCCCTTTTTCAAGAAACTTGCCGAAGCTGGATTGTCCGGGCTATTCATCCCAGAAGAATATGGCGGTTCAAATAAACCCTTTATGTACCAACTTATTGCAGGTGAAGAACTCTCGACAGTTTCTCCCTCTACAACGATGATGTTTGGAGCCAGTTGCACCCTAAGTGCGATACCCATCTTACGCTTTGGTACCGAGGATCAAAAAAAGAAATACCTTGCTCCATTAGCTAAAGGCGATAAAATAGGAGCCCTAGCCATCACTGAACCTTCCGTGGGAAGCGATACGGCTGGTATGGAAACTAATGCGGTTTGGAATGATACAGACCAATGCTGGGTGCTAAATGGTGAAAAACGTTACATTACCAATGGAAGTATCGCTGACCAAATTGTTGTCTTTGCGATTACAGATCCCACAGTAGATAGTAAAAGTGGGATGTCTGCCTTCATTATTGAAACTTCGTGGAAAGGATTCTCCGTTGAACGCGATTTCTCATTAATGGGGCGCGGTGGAGTTCATGCGTCACATATCAGATTTCAAAATATGAAAGTACCTAAAAACAATCTATTAGGAAAAGTCAATCAAGGTTTTCTCATTTTAATGGATGAATTAGATTCCGAACGAATTGGAATTGCTGCTGAGGCATTAGGGTGCATGCGGGCTTCATTTGAAATTGCCGTTGACTATTCGCAAAAACGAATTCAATTCAATCAACCAATTTCCAGATTTGAAGGTGTGTCTTTTAAAATCGCGGACATGGCTACCAAAATGCGTGCGGCTCGGTTGCTCGTTGTGACAGCCGCACGGATGGTCGATAGAGGGCTTCCCTGTACCAAAGAAGCGACTATGGCGAAACTTTTTGCAACTGAGGCATCGGTCGAAGTCTGTGATTTAGCCATTCAAATCTGTGGTGGGGCAGGTTATGTCAGAGACTACTTCCCTCTCGAACAATTCTACCGTGATGCTCGATTAGGCACTATTGGCGGTGGTACATCAGAAATCATGCGTTTTCTCATCCAACGGGAGGTCTATATCGAACATAAACGGGGTCAAGTCCAAAAGCAACCCCTACCAGATATCAAAGCTATTGATTTCGATATGCTTATGACCGCTATCCCAAAAGGATTCCGACCCGAACGCGCAGAAGGCATTTCAGCCCAGATTCAATTTCTATTCACTGACGAGAATGCTTGGTTGCTTATAATCAAAGACCAAAAATGTACCATCACTAAGAAACAGATCAAACAACCTACGATGATTATAAGAACCGATACAACAACATGGAAAAATATTCTATTAGGTCAACTTGATGCTATGCAGGCAATGATGGCTAAAAAGGTCACTATTGATACCGACGATATGGACCTACTTCTTAGATTTGCTAGAATGTTCCGTTTCACACCCGATATCCTAGAAGGCGAAAAAATAGAGCATAAACCCTCTAGAGAGGTGCACGTTAAAGAAGAGCCAACGTTTGTTATTGGTAAAAGCTTAGATGAAATAGAAATCGGTGAAACAGCAAAAGATTCCATGAAAGTGACCGAAGACCATATTGAATGGTACGCAAAAATGTCTGGTGATTATAATCCCCTTCACATGGATGATGAGTATGCCGCCACGACCATCTTTGGCCGTCGCATCGCCCATGGTCCCATTGGCGGGGCCTTAGTCGCTCGAGTAATTGGGATGAAATTACCGGGATTAGGTACTTTAGCCTTTAATATGAAAGTGACATTCACAGCCCCTGTTTTTCCGAATGATGAACTTACTGCAACCGTTGAAGCCACTGAAAAAGTACCTGAAAAGAACCTCCTACGGCTTAGCTTCACCGTTGTCAATCAAGACGGCCAAGAAGTTTTGAATGGTTACGCCAACGTTCTTCCTCCAATTAAAAAATGATGCGAAAGGAAGGGAACTAGAATTCGAAAATTCTCCTCAAAATCCAATACTCCCTTACAAGTTGTCATATTAGGAGGCGGGTTTTGCGGAACCTTAGTGGCAAAAAACCTTGAAAAACATCGTGGACTCAGTACGATTCTCATTGATAAAAAATCATACTTTGAGTATACACCGAAAATCCATAGGCTGCCTTTGGAGGCTTCTTTCGTAAAGAAAAAGAGACGATCCTATGTAAAGATTCTACGGAATACAGAAATCATTACTGATAAAATTAGGAAGGTAACACCAAAAACTGTAGAGACTGAGCAAAACAAAGTCAGTTTCGATTTTCTAGTAATTGCTACCGGTATTGAATATCCCATTCGATTGGACAAGACTACAGCAATTTTTCCTTTGAAATCCTCAGAAGATGCGATTCAAATTGGATTGAAACTCCCTGATGCAGAACGAATCATCATCATTGGCGGTGGATTAATTGGAACTGAAGTAGCGGCTGAATTAGCTACTAAAACTAAAAACAAACACATCATACTTGTCCATTCAAAAGAACGATTACTCGAGCGCCTTCCAATAAGAGCTGCAAACTATGCTGAAAAATTCCTCCGACGTCAAGGTGTTAGTATCTTTTTGGGCGAAAGAATCGTTGAACATCATGGAAATCAATTTGTTGGCAGCTCTGGGCACATCTTCAATGCTGATTTGGGAATATGGAGTGCAGGAATCGAATGGAATCCTACCTTTATGCAAGAGTTCCCTTCAACAGTATTTTCATCACAAAGTGCCCTTAGGGTAAATCCGTTTCTTCAGCTAAGTGGCTATTCCAACATCTTTGTTGGTGGTGATATCACTAATATCAGCGAGGAGAAAACCGCTCAGCACGCTGAGCGTCACGCCAAAATAATATACAGGAATATACTGCGGAAAATTAACGAAAAACCACTCGTTCCCTATCTAATTCAAAGCAGACCCTTAACAGTAACCTTAGGTGATTGGAATGGAATTATTAGTTACAAGAATCTAGTGGTTGTGGGGCTGCTTCCTGCCCTAGGAAAAGCGCTTGTTGACTGGTGGACCTTTCGTCGATATTCGTAGGTTCTTCCTCTAGCTTCTTCTCATCCAATGTTTTATCAAGGTGAACCCTAATAACTTTCAAAACGATTGTGATAATAGTTCGGTGTACAATTCATGCCAAATTCCTCAAATTCTAATGAAAATAGACCGACCTTAACAAAACCAAAACCTGAAACAACGGGGGTATCTCAAGAAAATACTGCAATTAATATCCTCACAGTTTCAGCTGATCTATCAGAAAATGAAGAACTCTCAACTCGGATAGAAAAGATAAACCAAGAAATCCAACAATATTTAGAAACAGACAAAGGTCAACCATTGGTTCTCTATGAAGCTGCTCATCATCTAATTAGGGGAGGTGGCAAACATATTCGTTCCCTACTAACCCTTCTGTGTTGTGAGGCTGTTAATGGCGACATTAATAAGGCGTTAAAAGCAGCCTTAGCAGCCGAATTACTACAAACAGCCAGCCTCATTCATGATGATATAATCGATGATGACCAATATCGTCGTGGTGTTCAAGCTGTCCATCTACGATTTGGGCAAGACATCGCCCTATTAGCTGGTGACTTGTTAATCGCTCAAGCTGTTCGAGCCATCGGTGAAATTGGAATACCTGAACTCGTTGTGCATATGGCGATTGGTGGGATAAGAATGTGTGAAGGGGAGGCTGCAGATATCAATATGAATGCAGAAGATCAAATCACTTTTACTGAAAACCAATATTTTCGGATGGTTGAGAGCAAAACTGTTGCTTTCATGAAACAAGCTGCAATAATTGGAGCTTTGGTTGGTTGTGCAACTGCTTCCCAGATTCAGGCTCTTACCTCATACGCAGAAGGATTGGGCTATGTATTTCAACTCCGTGATGATATTCTAGATATCAACACGGCTCCAGAAGTCACCCAAAAAACAACACACTCCGATCTTAGACTGAAACGTGGGAATCTTCCACTTATCCATGCCCTTGAAGTTGCACAAGATGCTGAACGAAAACATTGCCTTCAAGCTTTGGAAGCCGGCGACTTTACTCCGGTTCTTGAATTAATCAATAATACTAAATCTATCGATTACACTTTTAACATAGCAAAAAAATTCAATGAAAAAGCCATCAGTATGCTTGGAGGGCAGGGATTCGTCAAAGAAGAATTATTGGTACAGCTTGCTAATTATGCTCTCCTACGTAAACATTAATTTTCCATAATTATTTTCATTCATGAAGTCATAATTTCCGGAGCTCCTCGCGATGGCCTATGACGTAATTATCGCAGGATCAGGACCTGCTGGATCAATGGCTGCGTTTGTCTGTGCCAAGGCAGGTCTTGAGGTGCTCGTAATTGACAAGTTGCGGTTTCCACGGAATAAACCCTGTGGTGGGGCGCTTTCCGTTCGATCTCAACGGGTCTTACAGTCTGTAGGAATCTCCTTACCACTTGAAATTACTGACCAAGTAATTTCAGGAATTGAATTTATGGGACCAGATTTGAAACCCTTTGTGGCACGAACATCTCAACCCTTCGCAAAGATTGTCAAGAGATATCTTTTTGATGATTACCTAGTGAAGCAAGCAACTGCTGCAGGAGCCCGATTTATAGATAATTGTCCACTAGTCCGACTCGAAATATTTGCTGATCGGGTTGTATGCCACACAAACCAAGGCGAATTTAGCGGACGATTCCTCATTGGAGCAGATGGAGCGGCAAGTAAGGTTGCACGAATAACTGGACTTCGCAGTCCGGAAAAATCAGATGAAATCGGCATTGCTCTTGAAGTGGATGTTCCCGTATCAGATCAAGTCTGGAATACACACCTTGATCCGTCAGTTCTTGTTGTATGGATGCTTAACATCCCATTTGGTTATTTCTGGGCTTTTCCAAGAAAAATAAGCCTTTCATTGGGTCTTGGTGGTATGGCTGCTGGTTTCAGAAATATGAGGAATTTATTGAAGGGATTTTCTCGCATGTTCACCAGACGAAAAGGATTACCTCCGTTTAACCTCCATAACATTCGAGGACAAATGTTGCCCCTCTATAAACAACAAAAACCTATTACCTCGAACCGTGTGCTTCTCACAGGAGATGCAGCTGGATTTGTCGATACATTCACTGGTCAAGGAATCTGTTATGCACTGGAAAGTGGTTTACTCGCTGCACAAGCAGTAATTAAGGTTCGTAAACATTTTCTGGATCCTACGAAGGTACTTGATCAATATTCACAATTGGTTCAACAACGGTTTGGAGATGAACTCCGCTGCAGCTATTCTGTCGCACGATTCATCCACTCACATGTCCATGGATTCCTACAAACAAGTCGACGTTTGAAGTGTTTTAGCAAAGTCATTTTTGATTTAGCAAGTGGAAAAACCGATTATTATCAAATAATACATAATCCATTGCGTTTCAGTGCATCATTGTTCATACATGAACTGCAGCACCGATTACATCGACGGGCTTAAGTTAAGATGAGCTAGCTCATTGATTACGATGGTAGTAATTCACGAGTGGAGAGATCTTTAGCAATCTCTTCTAGTCCTAAGGAGTCGAGAGTATCCTTTGTTGGGATTCCTGTTGTTAAATCCCAGCCATAAAGTGAATAGTACTCGTCCAGCATAGGTTCTAAATTGACAGTTTGTCCCTTACTAGGGCCGCTGGGGACTGGTTCATGTGTAAAACGTCGAGGTAATTTATCGTCTTTTCGTGTAATACCTTCCCGGACATTAAAACAGCGCTTCAGCGTCACTAACCGTGCTCCAATCTGCATCAGTTCATCAACATTACCAAAAGCTGTTTCTCCGGTAACTGAAATTAGAAGATGGGCAAAGTCTTCAATCCAGAAAATTGGGGGCCATGAGCAAGTATACCAGCACACAATAAGGCTATCACGAATGGTGTAGACCTTTTCTGTAACGACCGTTGCAAGGGCCTTGTGCGTTTCAACATAAGGGTCGCAGATATCTGGCAGTTTGTCCGCTCCAAACCGCTGAGCAGCTACATCCTTGTAGGCTAATTGATCCATTGTTACCAAGTTGCGTAAATGATCCGCCCCACGTGCAGCTACCGCATGCCCTAAAGCCATAGATCGGTGTGCTCGACCATCTTGCCCGGATATTTCCATTCCCTTTACTGTCATATCATAAAGTTGGGCTTTATCCCCTTTTTGTCTGGCAATACGGTGACTGCCTTCTGCTGCCATATCTCCTAATCCTTTGCGTTGTGTGATGGCGTGAATCAGCTGAATTAATTCAGTGGGTTTTCCCCATTGGAGGTCTAATCCCTCTAATTCGTCTTCTGAAAGTAAGTTATGCTCCACCAATTCCATGAGAAATGCTGCAGTACAGCCTGCACTGATTACATCCAATCCATACTCGTTACACAAGTGCTGAGCTTGAAGAATGGTTGGGATATCGTCAATCCCCACGTTACTCCCCATAGCCATAATACCCTCGTATTCAGGACCCTCCGTGATGAGACCCTTATATGGCCCCTCATCTACTTTGAAGGCTTTTTTGCAGGCTAATCGACAGGTTCCACAAGCACGACTAGTGTGATAGTAGTAATCATGAAAGGTTTCAGCAGAAATTCGATCCCAACCTTCGTAAACACCTTCTCGGTGGTTATATGTTGGGAGCTCTCCAATGTTCTGCTTCGTTGCCACGAGGATTGCTGTGCCGTACTTACGCATTTCGAGGGCCTGTGGGTCCTTTTGAACTCGTTGGTGACCCTCTTCCCAGAAGGATTTAAACTGCTGTGGATCCGCGACATCCACACTGCCAGTTCCACGAACTAACATGCCTTTTAGATTCTTACTTCCCATCACAGCCCCAAGACCTGTTCGCCCTGCAGCTCGTGCCCCATCCACCATAATTGCTGAAAACTTAACCAGATTTTCTCCAGCGGGTCCAATAACCGCCACGTGTCCATGTTGCTGTTCTAAATCTTTTCGAATCTCCTTAGAAACCCTGAGCGTATTCTGCCCCCAATACGGTTTCCCTGAATTAAACTCAACTTTTTGATCCACTACGGAAAGAACTGTGGGTTTTTCTGCTTGACCTTCGATAATGATGAAATCATATCCAGCATATTTAATTTCAGGACCTAAGTGTCCACCCACATGGCTCTCTGCCCAAATCCCAGTGAGTGGCGATTTACTCACAACAGCCATTCGACCAGCAGTAGGCCACACCGTACCCGTCGCTGGACCCGTGCAGAAAAGCAGTTTATTTCTAGGTCCCAACGGATCAATCCCCTGCGGTATCTCTTGGTATAGGAGATATCCAGCTAACCCAGTTCCACCAATAAAACGTCGAGCAAGATCCTGTGAGGTGGCTTCTATCTGCGTTTTCTGGGTCGAGAGATCAATCCGTAATATCTTCCCGCTATATCCTTTATACATTCTATTTACCCTCCTGGTCTGGTAATGGCAGTTCCTTTTGCTGGAGGAAATATTCTAGCGCCTCCATCATTTCCTCGACAGAATATTCACCATCAACCGGCTTCTTAGTAAAGACCAGTGCCTCCGTGGGACAGAACTTCACACATTGCGGCTCTCCATCACAAAGATTACATTTCAACAACATCTGACCAATATCATCAAGGCGAATTGCGAGTTTCTGCTCCGGGACTATGGCATCCAATCCAATCACACACACCCTTACACACGTTCCACATTGAATACACAGCTCATGATCCACAACTACCGCGTTGGTCTTTACGTCACGGGATAACGCCTCTTGTGGACACGCTTCTAGACATGGTGCATCATCACATTGCTGACACACAACTGGAACATCTTGTATCGTCTCATCAAACGACAATACTTGGATCCGCGCTTTACTCGGTTGAAAAGTTCCCTCATGAACCTCACTGCAGACCAACTCACAGACACGACATCCAGTGCACCGATTCGGAATCACAGCAACCCGCATACTCA
>JABXGY010000295.1 GCA_016550395.1 archaeon
AAATGTCAATTCCACCCGGTCAACGAAATCATCATCTGTAACGTTAACAGATAGAGTGATTGGAGTATCAGTCGACGCAGAACCTGGAAGAGTGTGAGAAATCAGTGGATTAGCTACATCTTGTTTGGCAAAGAAAATATCTTGATCAGTGACTTTGCGTCCATCAGTCCAGACTATATAGAGCTTTCCAGTGGGTCCTGTCCGGAGAGTAAAATAATCACCAGGGCGAGTGAAGGTAAGTGGAAATCCCTCACTAGTGATTTTGACATTCTCGCTAAAAGTGACTCCACCATCGGTCGATTGACTATAATAGATGTCCCATTCATCATTTCTTGCATCAAGCCAGGCAACATGGACAGTATCTTCAGCATCAATGTGCATTTCGACCATGCGTTGCATTCCTGTGCTAACATCGTTAACCTGTACCGGTGTAGACCAACTATTTCCTCCATCAGTAGATTTTGTCACATAGACTTCCCGGTTTGCTGCAGATCCTGCGGCAAAGCAAATATACACATTGTGATTACTGTCAGTCGCACAGACTGTGATTAATGCAATGTCCTGGTATCCCCAAGTATTGACTTGTATTGGTGCTGTCCAGCTATTCCCAAAATCAACAGATTTTGTGATGTAAATCCTATCAGGAGCACTTTGGAAGGAATCCCAAGTTGTCGCGTAAAGTGTTCCATTTGGTGTACAAGTAATGTAGGGTATTCCTCCACGATCTTCCCATTCACCAAGAGCCAATGTTGGTTCAAATGAAGCCCCGCCATTAGTTGATTTGGTGAAAACGAGACGAGCGTCTTGATCCGTGTAGAAATGGTCCCACATCATATAGAGATTTCCAGCAGCATCTACGCACATAGTTTCCTTGTCATCAAAACCGCTTGTGTCACTGGCCTGGGTCGGAGATTGCCAGGTAACTCCACCATCGGTGGTTTTTGCCACTCCCATCCCTTCACCAGCTTCATATTCTAAGAAAACGAAATACGCGTTATCTGCAGTATCTGATACAAGCCATGGATCTGATTGCGCTCCACCTGGAGCGATAGGTTCCATGAGAATGTTAGGACTGAAGCTACGCCCTTCATCCGTTGTATAACAGAATCCAACACGAAGTCCAGGTCCCGCATAAGTATCGGCTTCTTTCCACCCAACTAATATGCGACCTGAACTGAGCACTGTAAGTGTTGGTTCAACCTGTTCTGGGTAAGGTGAACTTCCGTCTATGACATCTATATTTAATCCAAATTTTACATCATCAGCTTGTATGGGTGCTTGAAATGAAACTTCGCTTGATGAAAAATCAGATACTCGGAAATTAAAAGATATAAGGGAAATGGGAAAAATCAGACTTTGTGAGCTTAGCAAAAAGATGCAAAGGAGTATGAGTGAAGCTGATTTTCGCATTGAAATTCACCCTATGGTACATTCCATGTCGGTATTTCTGGTTAAAAAAGTCGTTAATCCGGCAGTGAGTCTAAGCTGAATTTGATTCAAGATTTTTCGCTGGTTCCTAACACTTATTAAAACAACTCACTGCAAACTCCGTCAGCCGCCAATGTTCAGAATGAACAACTAATCGGTGAACCCCCAATGTCTGAAGAAGCAGCAGTTAGTAGCAGTCGTCGCTATTTCGTTGTCTTAGGAGCATTGATTATCCAAGTTTGTTTGGGTTCTATCTATGCTTGGTCCATTTTCCAAACCGCACTCAGGGGTGGCATCTATAATTGGCCTTCCTTCTGGACCCAATTACCTTTTGCGGCTGGCCTTGCCTCCTTCGCTGCCTTCATGATCTATGCAGGACGGTGGCAAGATCGCGTGGGTCCACGAAAAGTTGCTATGCTCGGAGGCCTTCTTCTAGGAGTAGGATATCTCCTTGCAGGACTAGTTGACCTTGTCAGTGGTGGAAATCCTGCTTATGGAACAGCATGGTTAGTATTAACTTATGGAATCATAGGAGGAGCTGGAATTGGATTTGCCTATGTTTGTCCTATTGCCGCCTTGGTTAAGTGGTTCCCTGATAAGAAGGGATTAATTACTGGTATCGCAGTGGCAGGTTTTGGAGCTGGAGCCCTTGTCATGGGTTATGTTGAGACGTGGTTACTATCGCTACCAATCATCTTTCCAATGGTTGGAGGAGCTTTTTTGGTCCTGGGTGTGCTTTACCTAATCCTTGTTGTTCTTGGGGCACAAATCCTGTTTAATCCTCCTCCTGGTTGGATACCTCCAGGATATCAACCAACTGCTGGTACTGCTGATTCTCAGGGTAAGGAGTTTTTGCCGCGTGAAATGATTAGTACGATTGTATTCTGGTTAATGTGGTTCATGTTTTTGTTTGCTGCAACAGCGGGATTAATGACATTGGGCAATGTGAAAAGTGCTGCTCAAGCTATTGATCCCTTTACTGCAGCTGACCCTATTCTATGGGGTTTTATTGCAGCTTTAATCGTTGGTGTAATGTCTATCTTCAATGCAGCTGGACGGATTGTTTGGGGTGCGATTTCCGATCGAATTGGTCGAGTCACCACTTTGGTGATAATGTTCGTGTTACTTACAATTGGTATGTTTAGCTTCGCTTATTTGAGTACCATCATAGCTAGTTGGATTATCGTAATGATAGTGGCTTCGCTAATCGGCTTCTGCTTCGGAGGTAACTTTGCTCTCTTTCCATCGTCAACCGCTGACTACTTTGGCTCAAAGAACGTGGGCTCTAATTACGGTGTGTTATTCACTTCTTATGGAGTGGCAGGAATCGTTGGAGCACTCGCGGCAGGGATTATCGTTGACATTACAGGTAGCTACTT
>JABXGY010000296.1 GCA_016550395.1 archaeon
ATCTCAGTGCTGTGAACGGTAAGAACCATCGGCTTTTTCAGATGATGCTTAAAGGAAATGCCAGCGAAGGCGGTTAACCAGTCGTGAACGTGCAGGACATCAAATTCAACTTGCCGACTTATATCTGCCATCCGTTTCTCTAGAAAATGATTAAACAAAAGAACCCAAGTGAGAAAATTGGGATGCCCCAACTCTGTCGCAGTACGATAAACCTTAACTCCTTCCATCTCCTCGTAGCTCGGCGAGCCTGGAAAGTCAAGTGTGACGACGTGTACGTCATGATTTTCACGAACAAGCGCTTTAGCTAAGCCTTCACAGTGACGGGCGATTCCACCTACGACTCGAGGTGGGAACTCCCAACTAAGCATGCAAACCTTCAATCAGACGCACCAGTTCAGCTTGGTTTCAGCGACGAGGTGAACTATCTCATGTTCAGGTAATTTTGTAATTTGAAAGTACTACTATATAATGTATTATGAATAACAATAAGGTTACATAATATATATTCATAATGTTGTCTCAATATCCGTGCGCGCGGAAGAATCTATATCTAAGCAATTGTCGCGCTATCATTTGAAGACTAGTTTGCCCAAGATGAAAAGCATAACGTTAACGATGATCACAAACCCCGTGGTGAGTGAAGCTAATCGATAAGGATGATTCTTAGGGAAGGAAACTATTGTTTCTCTTAGATGAACAACGAGAGGTGTTTTCAATGGTCCAAGCCCCTCGGAGACTTTTTCAAATCCCAGTTTAAGGTTTGGAGGGATTTCATTAAACCTTAGAATTAGCTTATTTTGCATCCAAGCATATAACATTCCGCTAATTTGCGCTTTAAGATCTAGTATTGCATCTGAATCTCCAACTTTCTTCACCGTGTCATTCACTATCCTAAAGGGGATAAACGTCGCCGTTAAGACCCGATCTTTGAACTCATAGAAAATTCCTATGTGGAGTTTTTCTTTTTGGCAAATGATCAAACCGTTGTTATCTTTCATATTCTTCAGTGAGATGGTAAGTCCCATTCCATGCACAATTCTTGTGAGGAGTTTGAGGTCCTTCCCTCCTTTGGCCGTTGAGTGTTGAATATCAAAACTGAAAACGGTTTCGGCTGGGATTTTTGCATCATCCAACGCCTTTGTGTCATACCCTGCGAAGAAGGCAACGAATGGAGAAACAACGTAGAATAAAGCTATGAAGAGAACCAAGGCAGGGACTTCGACTGCAATAAGCGTCCTCAAGAAATTGGGAATCGAGATGGTCATCACAGACGCTGTGTAGGTGATTGGAATAATAAATACACCAAAGTAGATTTCTCTCGACGTGCTGGGTTTATTTAACAGAACGCCCAAGCCATACTGTAAAACGAAGAAACTAAGAACACCAATAGCCCACATCACGGGATTATACAGATCTGTGATTATCGCTGTTCTTGTTGGCGTCCACACGCTGAAGATGCACCCATATAACGCTCCGAGCAACAACCCGAACACGGTGAAAAATCGTGCGTGGACCTCCTCTGGCATAAATTGCTCCCAAACACAATCATATGTCACGATTAAGAAATAATTTACGAATTGTCAGTGTAGATTCCTAATCAACTACTATGCGCGCGCCTAAAGTTGCTATTGGGCTTAAATATGGGATAGCTACCAGATAACCTTTGGAGGCGCACGCGTATTATGAAAAAAGGAGTTTATGCTGGAAGCTTCGAC
>JABXGY010000297.1 GCA_016550395.1 archaeon
AACAAAACAGCACTAAAATTCTGGGGACCGATCCCCCATAATATGAAAGAAGCTGTAACCCTCAGTAAATCCATAATCAAAGCGTATCGGGAAAAGCACCAACCTCTCTTCACACCAGAACGATTCAATGATTTACTCAAAGCCATTCAAGCATTCCATCAAAAACATAAAGCCCTAACACCAAACGTCAAGCAAAATATTGCACTTCTAGAAGAACAATATGGCGTTGTCGAAGCAGGGCACCAACCAGCCCTTCTAGGTGGTCCAGGATTTGTCATTAACAAACTTGCCGCCATTGCACGCTTAGCAGCGTTCCAACATACAGCACCTGTCATGTTTGTGGGCGACCATGATCATGAGCAAAAAGAATTGACAGTAATTCACCTACCAAGTCCAGGTCCCCGAGGACTTATCTTTAGCTACCGAGTACCACACGAGTATCAACTATCACCCTTGCATGTACTCCCCCTCCCACGTCTTACCTGGTTGAAACAAGTAGTTGAAAAAATCACATCCACATATCATGAAATGGTGGCAGGCTCTGGAAAGGAAGAAAAAGGCAACTACGAAACCAGAATAGAACGCCTCCGCCAGTTACTAGTAAAAACGTATAATCAAGCCAACACGTTTTCTGAATGGACCGTGTTGATTTGGATTCAAATCATCAACATGTCCCAGGATGTTGGGATTCTTTTCCAGATTTTCTCAGACCAAAGGATTCGCGATTTAATGCTCCCTGCCTTTGAATACCTTCTAGCGTCCTCAAATCGCACTCATTTAATCCAAGCACTGAACCAAAGTGCAACTCAACTTGAAAACCTGGGTTATCAGCCTGGAATAGGCATACGCACCGATAATTACGTACCCTTCCACCTCGAATGTCCGACCCAAGGGTGTCATCGAACTCGTCTTGATCCACACCTTACTAATAATACGACAAACAGCACTATTGAAGTCTCAGCTGACTGCCCCAAGTGTAACACGACTCATTCTCTGGAGTTGAAAGCCAGTTCACCCGATCTTTCTGCCTGGAGGGACTATTTGTCACCTCGTGTTGATACCAGAGCCTTTCTTGTACAAAGCTATGCGCCAGTAATTCTTCATTGTGGCGGAGCCGGAGAAACAGATTATCACGCTCAGGTTTCACCTGCACTCAATGCCATAAAGAGTGTTGTACCGATTTTCTTCCGCTACACAAGATTGTACTATGGAAATCCATGGACACATCGCCAAAGTCAGAAACTTTCCTTAGAAAATTTAAGCCCATTAGATATTAGTGAACTTCAATGCTATTCCTCTGCTATCTTAACGGGGTATAAGGAAGAAAATATGGGAGTTATCCAATCATTATTTGCTGCAAGCAATGAACACATCACAAAAACAGCTGCACATCTAATCCAGGTTGAATCACAGATAGAGAAGAAACGGATGGACACAATTATTCTGCAACGTGATGCATCTGAACCAACTATCAAGAAAGAACTCCAAGCCGAAATTGGTGTACTTACTCGACGTCGTCAACTAATACAAACCTATCTTTCGCAAATGTTTGGTCGCTATTCCCCTGAACGATTTGGTCAAGAAGTGAGTTTTGCATGGATTGACTTTGCTTTATCCCTAAGTCCGGAGCATCTTTTCTCCAGACTTTCTTCTCACTACCAGCCACTTACGCCGTCAGCTGCAACTTTCTATTTATCTGAAAAACCAACTAAACTTGAATGACTTTGTCATAAATCGCTTCGTATTGAGGTAATACCTTCTCAATTGTATGATTTTTAACGATAGTTTGTCGTGCCTGTTTACCTAAGCGATCTGCAAGAGTGGAATCGGTTAGGATGGCATACAGCTTTTCAGCCATTGCATCAATATCACCAAAGGGTACAAGAAGCCCGTTTTCACCATCTTTGATGATCTCAGGTATTCCCCCTACAGCAGTTGAAACAACGGGTAATCCACAACTCATAGCCTCAAGCAGAGATAGAGGGGCACCCTCTAACTCAGAACTAAGTGCAAAAGCATGGGCACAACGAAGGTATTGATAGACATCACGTTTAAAGCCGGGACATCGAATACGATCATTCAACTCATATTTTTGTATTAACCGATTTACATCTGGTCGGGTTGGTCCATCTCCGAGGAGGAGCATTTCGGCATCGGGTATATCGGAAGCAATTTGGGCAAAAGCCGTGACTAGATCACTCACGCGTTTTACTGGACGAAAATTCGAGACATGAAGCAATTGCCGTTTTCCATTACTCATCTTAAATTCACAGGGATTAGGTTTAAACAATTCAGTATCTGTGAAATTCGTGATGGGTTCAATCGCACAACGGACACCTAAGGTCTGCTCTGCAGTTTGACAGATATGTTTCGTGACACATGTTACTGCATAGGCTGCTTCTACTGCAAAACGGGTAGCGGGTTGATAAGCCGGGTCTGCACCTAATGTATGGACATCAGAACCATGCAAAGTTACAATATAGGGAATGCCGGTCATCTGATTTGCCATAAACGCCGACACGGCATGAGGAATAGCATAATGAACATGTAAAAGATCTAACTGATGTTTTTGGGTTACAGTGGCCATTTGAGAAGCAAGTGCCACGGTATAGGGGGGATATTGGAAAAGCGGGTAATCCAGGACATCAACAAGATCTACTTTGACGTTTTCATAGAGCCCTTCTTGTAGCTCAAATGGCACCTCGTAAGTGATGAAACGGACTTTATGACCGCGTTTAGCTAATTCAATACCTAAGCGTGTGGCTAGGAGTCCTGAACCACCAACGCCAGGATAGCAGGTAATGCCAATTCGCATTGTTAATCCCTTGGCACCCCGTCTTTCCCACCCTTATGTCTTCCCTTAGGCTGTAAATTCGTATTTTTTATTCAACGAGGAAACCTTTTGGCGCTAAAAGGAGTTTATTTGAGGATATGTCTATATCTGGGGAAAATCGATTACTAATTGTTGGAGCTCACCCCGATGATGAAACTTTTGGTTGTGGGGCAACCATTGCTCTTGAGACGGCTCGGGGAACCAGTGTTACTGTTTGTTGTTTAACCGGAACACCGGAACGACATAAAGAGTTACGATCTGCATGCAAAGTACTTGGTGCAAGGATAATTGCTTACAAGGAAAAGGATTTGGAGCTTACTATTCATGAAGTCGCAAAGGTGCTTATCCCCATCATCCAGGAGTTCCAGCCCCAAGTGATTATCTCACATAGTGTCGATGATTACCATGATGACCACCGTGTTGTACACCAAGCAATTTTCCGTGCAACTGAATGGGCAGGTCATGCAACGAAATACAAAAAGAAAGCATGGCGACCTCACCGCCTCCTAAGCATGGAAATTAATACGTTATTAGCTGCACCAACCCTACTTGTCGATGTATCAGATTATATTGATGTAAAAATGCAAGCAATCAAACGCTATCGAAGTCAGTTGGAGAAAACCAAAGAATTCTATCTTGAATTTAATCTACAAAAAGCGAGATTGCGTGGCCTTCAGGGTGGTTGTGAATACGCTGAAGCATTCCGAGAAGTCATAATACCAGTACATGGTCCTTTTTATGATCCCAAGGTTACCGTCAAAACTGTATTCTAACCTCTTTATGTATCAAGGGGCGGACGAATACGGCTTCGAGATTTTTTAATTTGTTTAACCCAAGCCTCATAGGTAGAACTTACGGGATGATTTTCATACAGTGATTTCCGCTTAGCCTCGAGTTGATTATATGGTCGTCCTAATACTTCCGCGACCGTCATTACTTGATTGCCAAGTTCGTTCGCACGCTGTTGTATAGGTTCAAGCCACTGATGCCATTCTAAATCACGTAAAAGATGATGATCGACAATAACCATCGGAACCTGCTCTACCAGAACGTCCAAATTGTTAGCTGCAATAGTAATAACCTCTTTGGAAACTCGTTCTGGAGAGAGATAGGTTGGCGGACCAGCAAGAATCAAGACATCTGGTTTTTGACTTAAAATCCAATCCGCCGTTTCCTTCACCATGGGTCCTTGAACATCGGAAGCGTGCACCAGGGAAAAACTTCCACACCTAATAGCAGTCATGATGACCCAGCCAAGTTCAGTCCCACTTTCACCATGCGGTACTGCAGGGGAGAAGCGAATGAGTGTTTTACCGATTTTCAAAGCCTTTCCATCTGCATACACCACCTCTTGTGCCACTTTGCGAGCACTGCGGATGAAATTATATCCCCGTCTTTGTTGGGAATAGTTAATCCTGGTTCGAATATCTTTACACCAGACTTTTCTCCCGCCATACAATGCTTCTGCATCATCTCGGCTGGACCAAAATAACGCATAATTCCGAAAGAAAGGCATGAAGTGATCATGATGGAAATGGGAAATTACAATCAGATCCACCGTTTCAGCACCGACAACAATCTGTTTTTGTAGAGATTCAAGGAGGATGTATTCGGTGGGATGTGGATGGTAGTTATCTCGAAATCCAAGGGCTACACTGGGATCAATGAGAACAGATGCATCTGCGGTTTGGACATGTGTGGCAAGACTGCGTACCCCAAGACTTTCTGCAGCTAATGGGGTGATTTCTAGTTCACTACTAAGTTGAATCTTGCCAGGTGCTAATGGTTTTCCTTCAACCATATATCAACACTCCATCAATGAAATAGCAGTTTAGAGTATTAACTATCACTTTTCTTGAGCTTCTATTCTATTTTGGTATCCGAATAAGAAAAAGACGACAGCTGATCCAAAAAATGGGGGTTCGAGGCTTATGAATGGGCCCCGAACCCTGAGGCTTTGGGCCTTATTACCTGAGTAAGTCGTCAACCGTGGGAAGGTTCTTGACCTGTTCAGGTTCCTTCCCAAAGTGAACGCCTGGCTCTGCTTCTAAACGCTCTGTATAGAGGACTTCACCTTCGACCATTACATCGCGTTCAATGTAGATGTCACGCCCATAGAGGTTTTTCACCCGAGCACGTTCTTCCACACGGATAGAATCACCATAAAAAGAGGCCCCTCGAGCCCTTTCCCCAACTGTTATCTCAGTACTCTCAACAAACCCGGAAACTTCACCACGGTGCCCAATACGAAATTCTTTCTCCGCAATGATATGATCCCCACGAATCGATCCACCAACATCAATATGCGGAGACTTAATTTTCTGACCAGCCCGCAAAGAACCACCCACATCAATTTCTTCACCAACAAAGAGATCTGTTCCCACAACAACTGAGCCGCCAACATCTAGTTTCACTGTTAGGGTTAGTGATTGGTCAGCTTTGACCGCACCGCCAACCTCAATGGACTTGCCTTTGGCGTCTCCCGCAAATTTTGCAGCACCACCAACATCCAAATCCTCAAAAGAAACATCACCTTCACTCTTGAAGCTCCCCCCAACATCAATCCTAATAACCTTAGAGCCAGGTCCGACGACTACAGCACCGCCAACATCAATTGCGCCGATTTCAACTGCGCCTTCTGCTTTGAATGAACCTCCAACATCAACTTTTCCGATTATACCCGTGTCGCATTTCACTGCACCACCAACTGACAGTGACTTGGAATCAATGTTCCCTTCAACTTTAACAGCGCCTCCTACACTGATATCTTCAACGGTGGCGTTTCCTCCAACTTTGAGAGCACCACCAATCGAAACCTTTGTAGCCTGCAAATCCTTTCCGACGTTTAAGGCGGCGCTAATAGCAAATCGGTTCGCAGTTGCTGATCCTGTAATTGCCAATTGACCACGATGTACACTCACCGCCCTAGTAACGGTGAGATCACCATGGATTTCTGAGGTGTTATCACCCTTGATTTCTAAATATTCAGCCTTCAAGGATCCCTCAATAACCACATCCCCTCGAATAGATACGCGTCCATCAACTACAATTGTATCACCCTTTTCGGGAAAAATCCTTCGGCAGTTTTTAAGTTCTACATCACCTTTGATGTGACCCAATTTGAGATCATGTTCATTTTCATATCGGAGTTTTTCACCCATTTTGAACGCCTCTATGTATTTTGCTGATGAAAGCAAGGCATTCCTTCTTTAAAAGGCGGACTCACATTTAGGGGTCACATAATGTTACTTTACTCACATGTTGTTAATTTCAACAAACTCAAAGAGTGATTCGAATTTTTGCTCTGCGTTTTCGAACCGCTAATATGAATACAAGGGCAAGACCGAGGATGATTGCAGAAAGGGGAAATCCCGGAATCGGAATAGGTTCCTCCCCCCAGACAACGGATACTTCACCAAATTCCGCTGTAGTAGAGGCTCGTTCGAGAATAACTCTTGCTAGTGTTTCAATGGTAAGCGTGAGATTATAATCCCCAGCACTCGTCTTTGACACAATGGCAGTTGGTGCCCAACCATACGTCGGACTAGTTCGATTAAATTGATAGGTTGTGCTGGTGTTCCCAGAAATTTGGTGAATGTCAAATCCAGCCCCATAACTCCCTGCCCAGTCTCCCTCACAATAAACACAAATCATTACGCTGTCACTCAGTTCTCCAGTAACTCGACTGGGGAATGCGAATACACCACCAACAAATACCACAATTAGAATGACAATACCGACCCTCCGGTTAAACAATGACATTCACCTCATGACCTAACTTACTCTACTTCAAGCGATTCTAAAAATATTTGTAAAATCAGATGAAACGAAGCAAAGCCAGTCAAATTTTGGTGGTCAACACTTCACAGGTAATTCTCAAATCTCACAATATGTGAGTAATTCTCCATTTTGGGGGTCACATAATGTAACTATAGTCGTTTTTTATATTCGTTCGATATGAATAATGAAGTGAG
>JABXGY010000298.1 GCA_016550395.1 archaeon
TATCTTCCCATGGCAAAACCACCATCTCCAACAGTAATTGCAAAACGCAATTAGCGTATTCAATATTGTTCCAACAATACTGAAGCAGAAATTAGTTTTTTGATTTTTCCTTTACTCTTCATAGCAACGAGAATATTGCAAAAACTACAACTAATAATTAGGAAGGGGTGTTATACAGTTAAGGTCTAAATCTCAACTATGTTATTACACAATCTTTCTTGTGCGCTGCATGCGGTGAATGGGCAGATGGCGATGCGAATCGAGGTCCTGAACCATCTTGGCGAGACTACGCAGGTGATTCAGAATTTTAAAGATTAGTCATGTATTTGGTTGATTCGTGTCGCAATAGCTTTACCAATTATACATAGTCTGGTTCTGTGGTGATTGACTTTATGGACTCGACGTTTTTCTTTTGCAGCGACTGGGGAATGGAAAACTGCAGCGTTCGTCGAGTATCAAGTTCTCTAATGAACACTTCAGAGGCTTGGCCTGCAAATTCGAGGGATTGAGGAGCAACCATGTCAAGGCGATCATGGATTGTGTGGTTGAGCAGGAAGTTTGCACCGCCACCAAACCACCAATGAATTGCAGGGATCTCATAATAGGCGAAAATCCGGTTATCTCCACCAGTTGGTCCAGGCTGAATTTTTGGGTTCCAGTGAGTAATGGCGTGATTAACTCGAGTCCGTAGACGTTTCCCACCGAGGATACCAACTGCGAGATGGCCTATCCGTGTGCCTTGGACATCAAAATTCAAGTTCAGTTTACTCTCCCACAAGCCATCAGCTAGGGATTGGCAATAATATCGGGAGCCTTGAAGAGCACATTCTTCGCTACCAAACGCGACAAAACGCAGGGTCCATCGAGGAGTACTCTGGGCAAAAATCCTAGCGAGTTCCAAGAGAATCGCAGTTCCTCCAGCGTTATCAGTAGCACCGGGAGAATAGGGGACTGAATCATAATGGGCAGAAAGCACAATGGCATCCGATTCACGTCCAGGGATTTCACCAATAACATTGAAGCTTTCTGATTGGAGAATAGTCACATCTGCTTGAATGGTCACATCGCGGGGGTTAGTCAATAACTTCGCCCCATCACGATAATTTATCGAAATAATTGGGGGAAGAAGATCAAAATCTCCGGTGTTCAAACCCGAGTAGATAAATCCCATTGGAAGCTTAATAGGAATTCCCGGTTCATACGTCACATGAATGATACCACGAACCTTGGCTTGGATAAGATCGTGTACCACTTCTTGAGAAAAATCACGCGTATATAATACAACAATCTTGTCTGCAAAATTATCCAACTCATCGGGAGTGGGATTCCAGCTCCAGGAGGTGTACTTGGCCATTGGACCGGTTATTCCCTCCCTCTCGGTCGTTCCTGACAAACCAAAGCTTAATCCTTCAAATGTACGGTTACCAAAAGTGACGTATGCCTTTTTTTGCCGGCTTGTAAAGACGGGAAAACCTTGTGCATGAACTTTCTCAAGTCCATGCTCTTTCAATTGATTGCAGAGATACTCCTTCGTTGTTATGGTACTCTCCAATCCTTGTACTCTTTCGCCAATGGTTTGGGCTAAATGGCGACAAACCCCGAATGCGCGCGAACCTGAAAATAAAGGTCTCGAAGTCATAATAACAGAATACCGGACGCTAATTAAAAACTAATTCACGGGGCTTGTGTCAAATAAGGGAGGGAAAACAGCTTTTAACACCAAAAATTCTAGTATAAAACAGATTAGTGATTCTAAGGTTCTGTTTTTTAGTTTTGTTTTGGTTGTCTTCTTTTTAGCTGGTTTTTCTGCCATCTTTACAACGACCTTATGGAGTACCACTAGTCGTAGTACGTCCCCTTTTCTTCAAACCAGAACTTTCGATAAGCCGATTAGGTAGTGTTTATCCTGTGCAGTGTACGCCGTTAATGGGCAGATGGCGATGCGAATCGAGGTCCTGAATCATCTTGGCGAGACTACGCAGGTGCTTCAGAATTTCCTGGATTAGCTGTCCTTGTTACTGGCTTTTTCTATTAACCCTTTGAGTTATTAGGGTGTTTAAGCAATTGGTCCCATGAATAGGATCCAAGTGGCGAAAAGGACGCGACCTGTTGTGTCGATGATGAGGTGTTGGCATTCGAGTTCATCACCGGCACTGAGTAAACCGAAGTAGTAGGAGTAGCTGAGTCGCATTTCGACGAGGTAGACGTCGGTGTAGTTAAACGAGCGTCCCGTGTTGAAATCGGTATAATGGGTTGTGTTCCAGTATCCGCCCAACCAATAATAGGTGGACCAGTCTGGGAGATTTGAAGGAAAGAGAATGGTCATGTTTGTAGTAATTTGTAAGGGATTGGAACGTGGGTAGTACTCCCATGCATGGACGTTTACTGTTAGGTTAGTAAAACAGCGTACATTTGCGGTGTAATTGTAGTGTTGATAGCCGCAATTAGTATATGGATCGAACTTGGCTGCCGTTATGTTTAGTGCATCTCGGCGTTTTTGTGTAATAAATCCTAACTGCCCAGGGTGACTGGTATTGGCGGGTATTTGCGCATAGTTGAAGGTTTCTGCAATAATAAGTGTCGAAGCTTCTTGCGGGGTACTAAAAAAACGAGATTCAGAATAAGTGAATTCAGCCGGATAATATCGACAAACCCTCCAATACCAATACGAATAACTAAAGTACCAGATAGAAATCCCCCACGCCGCAACAATGATAATTACAATAAGAAGAGGAACACTAATCCATACCCTTTTACGCGGCTTCTTTTCCAACGCCGACCCCATCGATGTTTCATCCTTTCCTTGGATAATAACTCTTCCATAGGGGAGTCTTCAATTACTATGTTATTAAGCGCTGCAAAAATGATCCTAAGAAATTAATACAGTGTATAGTGAATGTGTATTTGTCCACGCGAATCGAGGTGTTGAATTATATGGCTGAGACCACGCAAGTCATTGAGAATTTTGTGGTGTAATGTGTTAGGCTTTTGGACTGCTGAGTTCCAAAAATTATGCCAGTTCCGCCAATCAATTAGGAACGCCGATCCATGTTAGATACGGTGATAACGTAGATTAAAAATTGGTATCTATTTTTTCTACTCACAGTGGTGTCTTCTGAGAATGAAAGAGCTTCTTAACGTCTTCTATGAATTGGATGATTTTGGATTTCTTTTCAATTCCATAATCTTGTAGAAAGTATTTGTATGTGGTATCCTTTGTTTCGATGACTAAGATGTTGTCGTAGGGACGAGTAAAGTTGGGATGCCTTTCACTTGTTACTTGAACGACCTCTTCCCAAGGATAAAAGCGCCTACGGCCCAACACACAATTAGTGAATCCTTCTTCAGTGAACTCCATATACCAGTGAATTAAATATTTGCGGGGTAACACACATAAAATACAACTGGGAACGAAAATTATCAAAACGATGGCGATAGCTGCGGCCCAAATCCCCAATGATGTAGCCAATAGCCAGTAAATGGCAACCCCAATTACAAATGGAATAGTACAGACAACCGCATTAAACCATAGAGGCGTTTCATATCGGTGGGCATGTATACGCGTCAACCAAACCATCCTCCAGTAACTAACGATGTTTATGCTACTTTTCAGTTAATAATTATGTAGGTTTTTAGGTGGATCTGTGTAGCGTTGAGCTTAAAACGGAGGGTCAAAAATGAACTTACGATTTGGGTTTGAAGACGGCATTGTGCGTTCTGCCCAGCAGTGTGAAACTGGCTCGTGTTTACGAGCCAGACTAGGATTTGACCTTGATTTCCTTGTCATGACAATGAATGCTGCATTTGTTAGCCATCTAGGTTAATATTGGAACCAAAAGCTTCCAAATTGGTATGAGCTAGTTGGTATATTCATTTAAGATGAACTTCGTGGTAGATTATGAACGTGGTGGTGGATGTGCAGGTTGAACTGGTAGCGTATGTGTCGATGATTGTTGCTTCATTTGGTTTAGTTGGAGCTGTGTTTTATTACGTAAATGATCACCGGAATCAAGCCCGGATGCGAAAAACAGACCTGATCATGCGCTTGTATGCCACGTTCATGTCAAAAGAATTCCAAGA
>JABXGY010000299.1 GCA_016550395.1 archaeon
AAGCAAGCAAAACTTCTTCTTTCAAGGTGGAGGCAAATAGTTGGTGGAGTGGATTCTGAAAAATTAGCCCAATACTGCGGGCTAGCTGGGAAACAGGTTGTTTATGGATATTTTGCTGTCCAAGATGTATCGTTCCAGAATCAGGAGAAAGCAATCCCATGAGCTGGAGTAATAATGTTGATTTTCCTGATCCATTAGCTCCCATTAACGCGACAATTTCGCCTGGATGCAACGAATAGGTCAGATTCTGAAGTGCTGGTCTTGGAGTCGATTGTTCTTCGACTCGTGGATAAGTAAAGGTGAGGTTGCGTATTTTCAATAATTACAGTTCTCGAAGAGCTCTGGAAGGAACTAGCTCTGAATATGATGATGGCTGGAAGGCAACCCCCAAATCTGATAAAGTCTTGGGCAAGGTCGAAAGCTGGTCAGGCCTTCCATCGTAACTGATGTGCCCTTCATTCATAAGTAGGATACGAGACGCCAGGGCTAGAAATGGTTGGATTCGGTGTTCAATTACTAGAATCGTTGAACCTTGTTTGTGCAGATCTTGAAGAGTCTTGATAACCTCATTTGTAGTCTGGGGATCAAGTCTCGCTGTGGGTTCATCGAATACGATGACTGGGGATTGGAGAGCCACAAACGAAGCGATTACGACCTTCTGTTTTTCTCCCCCAGAGAGAGTGTGGGTGCTCCGGTTCCGAAGATTTTCACCATTGACAGCTTTTAATGCCGATTCAATTTGAGGTTTAATCGCTTCTGATGGATACTGGAAGTTTTCTAGACCAAACGCAACTTCATTCATGACATTGAGCGTTACGAGTTGGCTGTCGGGATCTTGTTGAATGAGGCTAATTGATCGGGCGAGATCACGGATTGAGTGCGATTTAGTTTCCTGCTCTAGAACGCGGATGGTTCCCTGTAAATTGCCCGGATATTCATGGGGAATAAAACCAGTGAGACAACGAGCCAAAGTGCTTTTTCCACTCCCACTAGGCCCTGTTATGATGACGAACTCTCCTGGGTGAATTTTCAGATTAACTTCCTTGAGTGCAGGAGTATCGATTCCATCATAGGTATAGGTTAGATTGGAGATTTGAATGACGGGAGGTGTATAGGTGGTATGGTTGCTAGGTGATGACAAGGCTGACGACCTTCTGAATCCAAAACCACCCGGGATAATTCTTTGCAATTAGCCGTAAACCACCATCGACGACGAGGATTATTTCGTAGTCAGTTAATACGTCTTCGAGGGAAAATGTGGCACTATACCCATCTGAGGACACTACCTGAAGCAGCGTTGCAGACTCCAAAGGTTGGGCATCGGTGAGGATGGCGACTAATGGAATTCCGGTATAATTCTGGGGAGGAATATGCGTAACGGAACCAATGAGTTCAGCTTCGATGGTAATTTCATAATCTGCATAGGTGAAGTAGGTAAATCCGAATGGTTGCGCTACCTGTCCGACAACCTCACAACCAAGAGGATCAAGCACGGGTCGCCACACAAAGACAGCATAGAGACTAGCCCCAAAAGCGATAACAATGAGAAAAATCAGAGCTGAAAGGCGATAAGGACCAAGACGCCGCCAGACAGACCCCTTTGATGCCAGAGTAGGTCCTTTACCAACTGAACGATATACATTGGATTCCGATACAAGATGTGTGGTTGCGTGGCCGAAATAGCCCCCGAAAATAATGCCTGATGAAAATGCTAGGATCACCAGTAGGGAAAGGAAAATCAGAGGAGCACCGGAAAAAAAGAAGAGTTGAAAGACGATGACATTGGAAGCCGCAGCGAAACCTGCGATAATTGACCAGAAAGGTAGGAAATCCCGTTGGCCAATTGCATAGAAGCCGACATCAATGATCAGGCCTTGAATGAGACTGACTAATACAACGATGATTCCATGAGTGCTTCCCGTGAAGAATTCAACGAATCCCTTGAGAAGACCAGTTGCGGTGGCCACCCCTGCTTTTCGGATTAAGCCTGCTGCTAAAATGATCCAAAATACATGTAATCCGCTAAGAAACTGGCCAGCACCGAAGGGTGTTCCAATGGCCGTGTTCAAGAGGAGCCCAAGATAACCAACAAAGGTACTCAAAGCTCCGCCTAGCGCACTAAGAACAGCAATTGTGACAAGGTCACGGGTTGTGAAGTAATAGGTGGTAGCAGGGCTATTCATTTCTTCACCATGATAATTGGATTATAGAGGAAAGCTATCCCGAATGATTTCAATAGTAATGACATTTCGCACCCAACGAGCCCCAGCACTCCCAAAAAACCAGGTTGGTTCAGTTGTTTGACTAGCGTCATCGTTACTGTAGGTTCCATCAGGAGTTAAGAAGGCGATCATTGGGCCATCAGCCCAAGCAGTAACCATTGTCCCATTAAAGACATAAGCTAAGATAAGATCGCCCTGGTAGTTATACACTGTCTCATTTGGATATAGATTATAATAGGCAAAAGCTTGCGTCCAATCAAGAGCAGTTACATTGACAATATCATCATTATCAATAGTTGTAATCAGTTCAACGATTGTAGAAAGAGGAACACCTTGATAGGTACCATTTCCAGGCCAATTACCCATCTTGTTTTGGTATCCAGCAAATCCTTCGATATTGTTCATCAAGGCTAAGTCTAACAAGTAGACATCCTGTTCAGCATCACCATCAATAACAGTGAAGTGAAATGATCCACCAATATAGACATCATGTAGTACTTCAATCGTGGCTACATTACGAACCCAACGAGCCCCAGCGCTACCGGAGAACCAGGCAGGGTGGGTAGTGGAGTTCGCATCATCATTACTATAAGCGCTGTCACTAGGGAGGAAGACTGTTCGAGGTCCATCTCCCCATTCAGTTGGGGTAGTTCCATTATATGAATGCGCGAGAACCAAGTTCCCTTGAAGTTCGGAAATGGAAGTATTAGGATAGAGATTATAGTAGGCATAATATTGGTAATAACCATCAGATGCATTGACTCGAATAACATCGTTACTATCCATTCCCCCAACAAGTTCGACAATGGTGGCTAGTGAAACGCCAATGTAGGTTCCGGTTCCACGCCAGTTGTTAAAGCGGTTCTGATAGGCAGAATCGCCTTGATTGGGTGAGATTGATGAGAGAAAAGTGAAATTTAGATTAATAGTGACATCCCCGTTTATGACGCGAACATCTACTTCACCTGAAGGGGGATTCTGATGCTGTGGGACAAATAAGGAGAATGATGCAAGAACACCAGCTGTAATGATAATTGCTGTCAAAACCATAACTAAACCAAGTTTTAGGCCGTTTGAAGTCTGGGACAAGGAAATTCACATCTATATTTCGGAATAACTCTTTGATGATATGCACACCTATGCATATCCAACTTGCCCTTAAGCCTTACGCTGTAAGAACACCAATATTAAAAATAGGAGAGAAGACACCGACTCTGAAGAGCACTTCGAGTGTTAACTTCGTCGGTGCCAAAGTTCTTCACGACGTTTCTTTTCTAATTGAGGGAGGTCATGCCAGAAGATGGATTTGCTCTTTATGGGTGCGACTCGCTTGAGGACAAAGACTAACATTGCTACAATGTTGATGAACAGAATGTTGACAAGAACTAAGATAAAACTGATCCCGGCAATGCCTAAGTGCAAGGGTACATTGACTGCACTACCAAAATAGATGGGTCCCATTAATGCATAGATTAGATTCATGCCTGCGTTGACGGCTGGTGGCATTAATGAAGCAGCAATAGCGACTCCAACTAAACTGCTGATTTCTCCACGGGTCACAGCTAGGGCAACACCAGCACCGGAAGCAGCGGCAACAATGATGCCGACAACGACTCCGATGGCTAAACCACGGGAAATCATCTCTGGCGTTGGCCATCCTGGTAAGATAGGATAGAGAATTGGTGCATAGGGCATAAGGAATGCGCCCATGATAATCCCCATTACCACAGCGATTAAGAGACCATAGACTTCATTTTTAATTCCTGTTAACACTAATCTGCGATCCTTGATTATAGCTCCAAGACTAAGACCGAGAATTGGTCCCATGAGTGGAGCGAGAAGCATACTGGCAACAATGAACACAGGGCTGCTGGTGGCTAATCCAATTGCGGCAATTATGCATGAGACGACAAGAAGTGCGAGGAAGTCAAACGATAAACGGGTTCCCGCAGCAATTTTCCCATAGATTTCCTCAACAGAAAGTCGCTCAGTGGGAGTGATTTTTTCAACCTCAGTTTCCATAGGTTTACTAGCTTCAACAGGTAAAACGTCGATGATTCCATAATGAACACCGACACCGATGGTTTCAAGATCTGTGAGGATTTTTTGGCTTTTTCCGGGTGCAACACGGAAGATGAGCATAAAACCAGGAGCCGTATGAATTTTTGCGATATTACGCACTTGAGCTTTTTCTTCTAAAAACTCCATGACTTGTCCGACTTTTTCTTCAGGTAATGTGATCTGAAATTGACGCATGTTAGTTCCCCCACTCATATGAGAGCGGTTACCCCCCTCATAATAACTGCGTATAAGGCTTACGATTTCAATAAAAATTATCAGAATAAGTGCAAGAAATTAGGAACGGCAGAACGCTTAATTAGCTGATATACCGTATTGCGTCATATCACCCCATTGCAGCGGTAGTAATCATCATGAAAGGACAAAGTACGCTGATAAAAAACGGTTTCGTCGTTGACCCTAAGAACAATATCCACGAAGTGAAGGATATCGCTATCCAAGATGGTAAAATTGTGGAATCTGTTGACCCGGAATCAGCTGAAATAATCGATGCAAAGGGTCGCATGGTTGTTGCAGGAGGGGTGGAAATCCATGCACACCTAGCGACACCAAAGGTTGATTCTGGTCGTGTCTTACGGTGTGACCAATCACGGATGGATCCTTATACATACTCAGACATCTGCCGAGCCGGAGTCTGGGCAAGTGTTCCTCCCACTTTCATGACAGGCTACAAATACTCACAATTGGGCTACACCTTTGTCACCGAAGCTGCTTCAGCAGGACTTGTTGCTCGTCACACCCACGAAGAGCTTGACGAAATCCAACCTCATGATAAAATCATGTTTCCACTCTTTGGAAACTATCAACTCATCATGGATTACTCTCGCGAGAAGGAACATGAGAAACTCGCAGCTTTCGTTGCTTGGATGCTGGCGGCCACCAAAGGTTGGGCGGTTAAAGCCGTGAACCCGACAGGTGTGTGTGACTGGAGCTGGGGTGGTAATGTCGAATCGTTAGATGAGCAAATCGCGTGTTTTGATGTAACACCACGAGATGCGATCAGTAGTCTGCTTGAGGGTGCAGAAAGACTTGTTCTTCCCCATTCGCTTCATTTGCACGCGAACATGCTTGGACGTCCTGGTAACAGCGACATCACCATAGAAACCATGGAACTCGCGAGTAATCGACCGGCTACTAAAAGAGAATCGGGATA
>JABXGY010000300.1 GCA_016550395.1 archaeon
AGCAAGGACGGTACAGCGATGGGGGAAACCTGTTTCTACTGGTTAAGCCAGATGGTAGAAAGACATGGATGTTCAGGTTCAGAGATAAAGTAACCGGCAAGCGTCACGACATGGGTATGGGGCGTTACGGAAAGTACGATGTAACCCTCCAAGGAGCACGCACACAGGCAGGTGAAGCGCGTGAAATGCTTAGACAATACCGCAATCCCATCATTGAGCGTAGGAAGCTTCTAGAGGCTGCAAAGACGGCGCATGCCAATCGTATTACATTCAAAATTTGCAGGGACAGGTTCATTGAAGCCAATAAGGCTGAATGGAAAAACGAGAAGCACACTGCACAGTGGACTTCTACGCTGGATACTTATGCAAAGCCCATACTGGATATGACTGTTTCTGACATCGGCCAGGAAGAGGTGTTGCGTTGCATTGAACCCATATGGATCACTAAGACAGAGACCGCCACCAGGGTCAGGCAGCGCATTGAAAAAGTATTGGATTGGGCAACGGTTAGGAAGTACCGCAAAGGTGATAACCCTGCCAGATGGAAAGGGCATTTGGACACCTTGTTACCCAAGCCAACCAAGCTAAAAACAGTACAACATAGGCCTGCACTTCCATATGCAGAGGTTGGACAGTTCATGTCTGAACTAAGAAAGAAGGACTCTCTGTCTGCAAGAGCACTGGAACTGTTAATACTGACTGCTACCAGGCCGAATGAAACCTTCAATGCCAAGTGGGATGAGTTTGATCTGGATGGTAAACGTTGGGTAATACCTGCCGAGCGGATGAAGGCTGCAAAAGAGCACGAGATTCCATTGTCGAACCGAGTCATTGAGATTATCAAGACACTACCTCGGATAGATGGCAGTGACTATGTGTTCCCAGGTACCAAGCTTGATAAGCCCATGTCCACTGCTGCTGGTATGAAGGTACTCAAATCAATGCGTCCTGGTATCCATCAGCATGGCTTCAGGTCCACGTTTAGGGATTGGGCAGCGGAGCAAACCAGCTTCCAGCGGCTCGTTATCGAGCATGCCTTGGCTCATCAGTTGAAGGACAAGGCTGAAGCTGCGTACCACAGGGCTACGATGCTGCCTAAGCGAAAGAAACTGATGCAGGCATGGGCTAATTACTGCGCTGTAATTCCATCGACTGCTGACAATGTAAGTCCGATCAGGAATTTGAAATGAGTTCTTCCAACGACCTAAAGCGGTCTCTAAATATTGACTATACCAAGGTTTACATACCGGAAATAGACATACCAAAAAACCTTGCAGATAATCTCCTGCTCGCCTTGGCTGAAGGTGATGCAGCTGGTGGCAAGTATTTCCGTGAAAAAATATTGAGTTATTGTTATTCGGCATGTATTGAGAAGGCTGAGCTTAAGGAGTTAGAAAGAGACATTGCCAGTAGAGAGGGGAAGAAGCATGGACCTAAGGTGAATAAGGATATCCTGGATCGACACGATGAGTGGCAGATTGCAGCAGATGGAATCTGGTCGCATAGAAAGCACTTGTCGATCAATGCTGTTGCCAAAATTATTGCAGGAAATGAAGATCATTCCTGGCACACCATAAAGAAATACATAAAAAAGAAATAGCCTAGCAAATTAGTGAACCATTAGAGGGGGAGTAATGGTTCACAGGAGATTTACTATTCACTCGAAGTTAACCAACAGTGAGTGAATAGTATGTCCAAAGAGAAAAACTCAATACCAATTCCTGAACACATCCGTTCCTGGATGCTGCATTTAGGCTATGTCTATGACATGGAGGTGCAGGAAGCCACCAGCACTGCACAGCGAACCCGCGCAAGATGGAAGACTCTCCAGCCTGTCTATTTTGGAAATGAGCCTTGGTATCAGCTGGCGGATATAAAACGCCACTTGGATGAACTTGCCGCCATTAATGAACGCAATGCTAACTTGGGTGGAATATGAACAATCCTCTATTGCACAGCATTGAAGACACCAAGGTTCTTCTTTCTTGTGGTCGTAATACCGTTTACAACTTGGTAAAAAGGAATGAACTGACTTTGATCAAGATGGGAAGGCGATCATTGATCACTGACAAATCGATACGTGCCCTGGTAGATCGTAAAGAAGCGGAAGCACAAAGCAAAAAAGATTTGCATGATGATGTTTCCGAGAACAAACGACAAACCAAAAACAAGGGCACATAAAAAACCCCGGCAGCGTATTGCATACCGAGGCTTTAGTTATCGATCAATTGCCGTCTGATCTCGACTCATTATAGCACTCTCGATATGACCATGCCGCTGCCTCAACTACGGAGGTAGAGCG
>JABXGY010000301.1 GCA_016550395.1 archaeon
CAAGAAACAACCAAAAATCTCAGTTCCTCCAGACAGGTTGATAATTGGGAGTTTGCTTTTCCCAACCGTTTCGAAATACCAAAGCCAACTGGTATCATCCCAAGGTTCACCGGTAGAGCCCAAAATGCGTAGAGAGCTTAAGTCATGTTTTTTAACCCAATCATCACCTAACCTAATGAGATATCGAATGGCAGTAGGTGAAATGCCAAATGCTGTTACTTGATGGTCATGGATGGTTTTCCATAACTGATCAGGTTTAGGATAATCAATAGCACCTTCGTAGATGAGATGAGCAGCACCTTGATGTTGTGCTCCAACGATTTGCCAAGGACCCATCATCCAACCAAGGTCACTCAGCCAGAACAATGTATCAGTTTCTGTGATATCACAATAATACGCGACTTCTTTTGCTGCCTGTGCCAAAGCCCCAGCATGAGAATGAACTGTACCTTTAGGCTTCCCAGTTGTACCTGAGCTGTATAATACCATGGCAGGGTCTTCTGAATCCATTTGTACTGTAGAAGCAGAAGGGGCCATGTTGTCTATAGCATCGTGCCACCATAAATCTACATTTTTGTTCCAAGGAATTTTGATACCTAGCCGTTTGAATACAATCAAATGGTTGATTGATTCAACTCCCTCAATACTTGAATCGGCATTTTGCTTGAGCTGAATTTGTTTTCCACGTCGAGTTGAGCCATCGGCAGTGAAAAGAATTTTTGCTCCGACATCATGAATACGCATTTTCACGGCATCGGGACTAAATCCAGAAAAGATTGGAACACCTATTGCTCCAATTTTATAGCTCGCTAATAGGGCCATGACAGTTTCTGGAATCATTGGCATATAGATTGCGCAGGGATCGCCTTTCTCAACACCCAGTGTTTCTAAGGCATTTGCAAGTTTACAAACCCCTTCATTCAGTTGTCTATAAGAAAGGATGCGTTCTTCACCAGTTTCACTCACCCAAATGAGAGCTGTTTTGTCCGCACGTGGTGATTGAACATGACGGTCTAGTATGTTGTGCACAATGTTGATTTTTCCACCAATAAACCACTTGGCCCATTCAATACCTTTTGAGTCGTCTAACACCTTTGAATAGAGTTGATACCATTCAATACCAAGATCCTTGAGGACGGCATCCCAAAACCACTCAATGTCTTCTGTACTTCGATGAATTAGTTCATCGTATGTTTTGATGTCATGTTTATTCATGAATCGGCGAATGTTACTATTAGTTTGATAATCGCCCGAAGAATGCCAAACAATTTCACCCATACTGCAACACTCCCAAGAAATAATTTATAGTGATATCCTTCGGTCTTTGTTCATATTTCTTTGTTCTTATGTGTCTGAAACAATGAAACACTTTTTTACAATAGACATCTGTATTTGAGGAAAAGGTGTTCGATTGTGACAGCCCGTGTTGCCATTATTGGCGTTGGTCAAAGTAGTTTCGGAAAACGTCCGAACTCGTCAATCCGTGATTTAACGTTTGAAGCATTTCACGAAGCGATTGAAGACACCAAGAATTTAGGAAGGATGGATATTGATGCATCTTTGGTAGCAACTGCAGCAGGCTACGATAAACAGAGGTCACCTGCAGCTGTGATTGCTGAATACTTAGAATTGAATCCCCAGCCAACTTTTTTGACTGAGGCGGCGTGTGCATCAAGTACAGTTGCCTTACGGACTGCCTGGTCGTTTATTAAATCTGGTCTTCATGATGTTGTTGCCGTGATTGGTTATCAGAAAATGACAGATATGACTTCAGAGGCAATTCAAGAAGTCATGGGTCGAGCGGGTGATGTAATGTTTGAGTCACCCTTTGGCACTAGCATGCCGGCTTATTATGCTATGTTTGCACGAGCGCACATGGATGCATACGGTACAACTGAAGAGGATCTTGCAAAGGTCTCTGTTAAGAATCATTATTACAGCCAATTTAATCCAAAAGCGATGTTTCAGAAAGAATTCACCTTAGAGAAAGTGTTGTCAACACGCGTTATCGCCAGCCCTTTAAAGAGCCTTGATTGCTGTGCAAATGCTGATGGTGCGTCTTGCCTTATTCTAGCAAATGAATCGAAAGCGAAGAAATTCGCAGAACAACCTATATGGATCAAAGGGTTAGGTCTTGGTTCGACAGCCATGTCGCTTGCTAGCCGTAAACCTCCTTTCACAGGCTTTGAAAGTGCACAAGAAGCAGCACGTCAAGCCTACACCATGGCGAGTATCAAACCCAAAGATATCGATGTTGCAGAAGTTCATGACTGCTTTACCATCGCTGAACTCATTGCCTACGGAGATCTTGGATTCTGTAAACGTGAAGACAGTCCCAAAATGATTCGCGATAAGGAGACTCATCTTGGTGGACGAATACCAGTTAATGTGGATGGGGGACTTTTATCAAAGGGTCACCCTGTCGGAGCAACGGGGGGTTCACAAATTCGAACCTTAGTGTATCAACTTCGTGGTGAAGCTGGAAAAGTGCAGGTTGATGGTGCAAAAATTGCGCTTGGTCACAATGTTGGTGGTATCGGAATGTATACGACTGTGACCATTCTTGAGGTATAGTTTCGAGGTACAAGGTGATATCAATGGGATTTGAAAAGTTTGGTTTTGTCAGTTATGTTTCACAGGCAAAAATCGGCGAATTCACTGAATACTTGAAAAAGAATCAATTAATGGGAACGAAGTGCAAAAAATGTGAAAAAGTCTATTTCCCGCCACGTGGTGATTGTATATCATGCCTTGGAGACGAAGTTGAATGGGTCGAAATCAATGGTGATGGCAAACTTGTTACTTACACTGAGGTTAATTTTGCACCTACTGGATTCCAAGAAGATGTTCCTTATATCTTAGCACTTGGATTGTTAAACAGTGGTCAACAGGTTTTCGCACGATTTTCCAAGGATGTTTCATTGGAACAAGTGAAAAGTGGAATGGCCGTGCAACTCGTGCCATGTCAAATCGATGAGGATCGAGTTACGTACGAGTTTCAGATACCTTAAGTAGGTTATCGGAAGTCAGGGATAACCTCAGTAGCAAACAACTTCAGGGTGTCCTTGAGCATCTTCGGAGGAACAAAGAAGTTAACAACCATATGCTGGACGCCAGCTTTCTGATAAGCTTTGATACCTTTGATGACATCATCTGGTGTACCAAAGAAAACTGGGGCTTTTTCAAGAACTTCATCGGGAATCTCTTTTGCCATCGCAAGTAATTTTTCAGTAACATTAGAGTTCATCACTAGATGCCAAGTCATATCAAACTCGTCGGTGATATCGTCATACCCTAATCGGTGAAGAATACGGGGTCGTGTTAGAAAATAGATTTTAGCCCCTAACCCCACGCTTTTTCTAGCTGTCTCGTATTCATCCGCTACTACTGTGAAGACAAATGCTGCTGCCTCAATTGCATTTGGATCACGTCCCGCCTGTTTGGCATGATCTCGAACAATCTGTAATTTTTCCGCATATTCATCAGGGAACATGCTTGCCGGAACCCACCCATCACCTAATTCTCCCGCCATCTTCATGGTTTTAGGTGAATTTGCAGCTATCCAAATAGGAGGGTTTGGTTCTTGAATTGGTCGAGGTTGGAGAAACGCATTATCCAATTTGTAATATTTGCCTTCATAATTAGAAACCTCTTGTGTCCATAACATTCGCATGACTTTCACCGCTTCACGTGTGCGTGCAAGAGGTTTCTTGAGATCAATTCCAAAGGGAAAGAGATTCATAGCCTCACCCAGCCCAACACCAATAATTGCTCGACCATTCGAGATATGATCACAGGTAGTAACCATCTGCGCTAAAGCGGCTGGATGATGACGATAAGTATCACCAACACAGGTGCCTAATTTTACATTCTTCGTTTGAGTGGCCACAGCAGAGAGGGCGGACCAGGCTTCCAGGGCATCCCATCGTCGAATACCAAATCCAACTGTATGATCGGGCATCCAAAATGAGTCGAATCCCATATTTTCGATATACGTTGCAGTATCAAGGATGCGGTCCCACGCGGAAGGTGCACTTACAACTCCAAATTTCAGTGTATCTGTCAAATCTCCTTGCCTCCTATTTATCCACCACTTTAGGTTCGCGCTTTTCTAAGAAAGCTCTGACACCTTCCCTTGCATCTTCGGTTTTGAGTAGTTTTTGCATGTATTTGGCTTCGATTACCAATCCCTCTTCGATGGTACGTTGAGTTGCTTCCTTGAGGGCACGTTTTGCATATTTTAAGGCGACGAGACCATGGCTTGCGATGCGTTCTGCCAGGGCTTTAGCCGTTGGTAACAGCTGATCAGGTGGTACTATTTTGTAGACAAACTCCCCCATTTTAGAAGCAGGTAAAATGGCACCTGTAAAAATGAGTTCGCGGGCAAGTTGGGGATTCATCCATCGTTGTATTCGTTGAGTGCCACCCCAGCCAGGAATAACTCCCAACTTGATTTCAGGTTGCCCAAATTTCGCTGTTTCGGAGGCAATAACAAAATCACAAGCCATTGTAATCTCCATTCCTCCACCAAGACAGTAGCCATTGATGGCGACAATAATTGGTTTGCTAATCTTTTCTAAAAATAGGGTAAATTCTTGACCAATCTGAGTAAGCTTTGCTGCACTCTTGGCATCCTGTTCCTCGAATTGTTTAATGTCGGCACCACCAACAAAAAACCTGTCACCCGCTCCAGTGAGGATTACAGCCTTGGTACTATCCTGATCAAGTCCGGTAAATATCTCCTTGAGTTTGGCAAAGACTTCCGGGTTTAGAGTATTTGCTGGTGGATTATTAATTGTGACTGTGGCAACTTGATTCTCTTTTGCTAGTTCGACTAGTGGCATTATTTTCTAGCTCCTACGACAAATAGAAAGTCATCCTATAGAGTTTCGAAGTTCCTTTTACAGTTTGTTATGTTTAAAATTTAAATTTGAAACAAATCATATTAGATCACTTGTTGGTGATCTGCAAATATCTTGAATTCCTTGCAGAAATTTAGATACAATACAAATAAGCAATTAATATCGTAGACGACTTAAATACGGAAATTCTAGCTACGGAATTATTATAACTCGCCATTTTAAATGATTATCTAGTTCCTTTTCGGGAATTTCGGATAGGAACTAGGCTATAGATTGCGGGTGCGATGTTATGAGTAAAAGTAGTCGAAGGACTCCACAGAAGAGCCGAAAAACTCGCCAACGCCCGATTAATTCTGATATACCAGAGGATCTACCCGAAGCCCTCTCTTGGCTTCGTAAACTCTTAGGGACCATATATTCAATGAACATTGAAGGAATTACGCGTTTGAAAACGCAATTCGATCAAATCTATGATGATCATGTTTCAGAGTTTGACAACAAAATTGGAAAGA
>JABXGY010000302.1 GCA_016550395.1 archaeon
ACCGGGCAACACGATGAGCTCGAAGCCCATCTTAAACGTCTCATGGCGAAAACATCAGAGGCACAAGAGTTCGAAAAAGCCGCCCGATACCGTGATCGACTACGTGCAGTCCAACGTGGACGGCAAGCTCAACGTGCAACTTACTGGAATCAACTCCCCGGGCATCGTGATGTATTAGGGCTAGCTCGTGCTGGTCCTGATGCTCTCGTCCAATTGCTGGTCGTACGTGAAGGACGAGTTATTGGGCAACAACCCTTTCCACTGTCTGCTCCTTCGGAGCTTCCTGATGAGACGGTGATTGAAGCCTTCCTCAAACAATATTATCTCCGAGCAACCGAAATTCCAGAAGAAGTTATTGTCTCGGTACCAGTTGCCGATTCCCCGTTTCTCGAAGATTGGCTCTCACAACGACGCGGTGATGAATACCATGTCAGCATTGTACATCCCAATCAAGACCCTCTACTAAGTCTAACCCAAATGGCTAATGAGAATGCCAAATTTCATCTTCATCAACTTATTGAACGCATGGCACGTGATGAAGGCCGAAAACAACAAGCCTACAATGATCTTATGGAAGCCCTTCATCTCTCTGAAGAACCTGCTCACATTGATGGCTTCGACATTTCCACGCTCCAAGGCACAGAATCCGTTGGAGTATGTGTTGTGTTCAAAGATGGACTGCCATTCAAGAAAGGATATCGACGGTTTAAGATTCGCGAAGTGGAAGGTCAAGATGACTTTGCTATGATGCACGAAGTGGTTCAACGTCGGTACTACCGCCTTGTTGCTGAGAAGAGTCCGTTACCCAACCTCGTCGTAATTGACGGAGGACGCGGACAACTTAATATGGCTTTTAAAGCCCTTGAAACGGTGGGGGCTGTTGATATACCGGTGATTGGAATTGCGAAAGCAGAACGACCTGACCCTGACCTCGTGTACGTACCTGATAAGAAAACGCCAATTAAATTGCCGAGTGATAGTCAGGGATTGCGGTTGTTACAACGTGTTCGAGATGAAGCGCATCGTTTTGCCATTGCCTATCATCGTAAAATTCGGCAACTTAAGGGATTAAAACTCACATTGACTGACATTCCTGGTGTAGGCGTGAAGCGTGCTACTCTTCTTCTTCAACATTTTGGTAATATGGAGACCTTATCAAAAGCTTCAGTTGATGAGATTGCTGCAGTCCCAGGCATCACTAAGAAAGTTGCTCAGGATATCGTTGAGCGTTTCGCCTGATTAGTTTGGGGATAAGCAGGATTTAGAAGATGTATATTGCGACGCTGAGGGAGAGCAAGAAGATGGCTAGATAGTAAGTGGTGAAAATGAAGACTTCGGCTTTGTTGAAGTGATGGTGGAATTCTTTGATGCCGATGGCAAAGTCTGAGATAACGAAGAAGAAGGCTCCGATTACAGGGATGAATCCTAAGGCTATTCCTGAGGTAAGCCACAGCATTAAGGCGCTGCAAAAGGTGAGGGAAACCGTGAGTGCATAGATGATGAGGGGGCCTTTCATTTTACCAAGACCGGTTTCTGCGGATTCGATGTAGTTTGTAAGAAAGATGATGACTAGAATCCAGGTTAAGAACGCTGTAGCGAAGGCCGTGACTGGAAGAAAAGAGACACCTAAAAGTAGGTTCTGCCAGGTGAAGTTACTGATGAAAACGATTTGGGCGATTAAGAATAGCCCTACACCTATCAGGAATTTTGTTTCCATACCGATATCCCCGAGTAAACAAAAGATGAAGGCAACCGCCAATAAAATGTAAAGCAAACTAGGTGTGGGTCGAAAGAGGAGGACGATAATAACAGCAGTGAGTGCGGGGATGAACTTGATAACAATGAATAGGAATTTTGGTAGCTGAGATAGTCGTTCTTTTTGAAAGGTGATTTCATTTTCGCGAGCGGCTTTGATGAGTATTGACACAAACGCCAAAATCCAAAAAATTACTGCATAAGGGATGAGGTACAACATAATCTACGGTTTAGGTCTTTGATGCTTAAGAGTATTTGATTTTGAGGAATTACCCAGATTTCATTTTCTGTTTGAGGAGGGGAATGGCTCCCCCCGCATTCAGGTATTCTAGAAGAAATGGTGGGATTTTCGTTACTTTGTAGTGCTTCTCAGTGCTTTGGTTTATCAATGATCCATCTTTGAAATTAATTTCAAGGACATCGCCTTCGCGGATTAAATCCGGATTTTTCGCCAACTCAGGAAATTCAATGGCGGGTATACCCAGATTGAACGCGTTACGAAAGAAGATTCGGGCAAACGAGGCAGCAACGATTGCTCCAACCCTAAGATAACGAAGGATTGCTGGTGCCCCCTCCCGACTTGATCCCATCCCAAAATTTTCCCCAGCTACGATGACATCACCAGGTTGCACCTTTTGAGCAAATTCGGGTCGAAGGTTCTCAAACACAAATGGGGCTAAATTCTTAATTTCCAATTCAGTAAGATAAACTCCAGAAATGATATCATCGGTGCTAATATTTGCCCCAAAACGCCATGCTCTGCCCCTCACTGAATTGACGCCTTTAACCATTTATTAGCCTCCATTACGTGGATCTGCTATCTTTCCAGCTAGGGCACTTGCCGCAACTGTGGCAGGTGATGCCAAATAGATTTTTGCATCCGGGCTTCCCATGCGACCAGGAAAATTCCGGTTTGTTGTACTAATACACACTTCGTTTGAAGCAAGTAAACCGCAATGTCCACCAAAACATGCTCCACACGTTGCTGGTCCAATAGTAGCACCTGCTTTGACTAAGCTCCCAATAATTCCCTCCTCTAGGGCCGAATGGTAAATCGCGCGACTTGCTGGATTCACGATAAACCGGACGCTGTCTGCCACTTGTTTTCCTGCCATTAAATGGGCAGCAACTCGCAGGTCCTCAAGTCGGCCATTCGTGCATGATCCAAGGATAGCCTGATCAACGGGGGTTCCTTCAACTTCAGTAACGGGGACAGCGTTTGACGGAAGTGAGGGTTTTGCAACTTGAGGTGCAAGATTTGTAACATCGAATTCATACTTCTGGAGATATCTAGCATCCTTATCAGGATATACTGGTGTGAAGGGTTGAGGGGTCCGATTCTGGATGTACTCTTTCACCCGTTGATCCGGTGGTATGAGTGCAGTCATTGCTCCCACTTCTACGGCCATATTGGTGAGGGTCATCCAGGCATCCAAGCTAATGTGGGTCAAAGCATCACCATGGTATTCGATTGCCTGGAATGTTGCGCCATCTACTCCCAGTTGACTAAGGATGTGGAGTATGATATCCTTTCCCATCACCTTGGGGGGCAGTTTTCCTGTTATCTCAATCCGAATGGTGTCAGGAACCCGTAGCCATAATCGTCCTGTAGTGAGAACAATCGCCATATCCGTTGCTCCAATACCCGTCGCAAGGGTGCCGAATGCCCCTGCTGTTGTGGTATGAGAATCGGTTCCCACAAGTATCTCACCAGGTCGTACATGTCCTTCTTCAACGAGAACCTGGTGGCAGATCCCCCTTCCCACATCATAGAAATTCTGAATCTTATGATCGCGAACAAACTTCCGAACACGCTGGTGAATAGTAGCCGCCTCAACGGTCGGAGCCGGCGTCCAATGGTCTAAAATCATGACTACCCGATTGGGGTCCCACACCTTAGAGGTCCCTATCTCATCAAAATGAGGAAGAACACGAGTACCCATCATCTCATGGCTCATCGCAATATCGATGGTAGCGTCAACAATTTCTCCGGGTTCCACGTCTTTTGCATCGATGTGGTTGATGAGGATTTTTTCAGCCATTGTATAGTTAGGCATCGGGTTCTCACTTCTCTACTATTAATTGTTGAATTCTCTTCCTAATTGCAGTTCCCACTTGTTTGGTTGTCGAAGGCTTCAACTGCGAATAAGGCCCAACACACAAATCGTAGGTTCGAACACGACCTTCCTTAAGAACATCAACGACTGCCTGTTCAATAACGGTGGCAGCACGCAACGCATTTTGATCCTTACGCCGCTCAGCCAGCCATTCCAATAACATTTTCCCAGCTAAAATGGCGGCAGTAGGGTTCGCCCGGCGTTTGCCGGCATGGCGCGGCGCAGAACCATGAATGGGTTCAAACATAGCTTGAATATCCCCAATATTTCCGCCGGCAGCCACTCCCATCCCCCCTTGAATTGCAGCCCCCAAGTCTGTGATGATATCACCATAGAGATTCGGTGTCACAACGACATTGTAATATTCAGGCTGGCGAAGACACCACATGGTCCAAGCATCAATATAGGCATAGTCTGGTTCCAATTGAGGAAAATTACGGGCACATTCTCCAAAAACGCGGCGAAATAATTGGTCCCCCAATAGAACATTACTTTTATCTACACACGTCACGCGACGTTTCCCATCACGCGGAGCGCCTTGTCGGCGTTTCTGCGCGAGATTAAAAGCGTAACGGATCACGCGTTCGGCTCCAATACGAGAAATCGGACGAACATCAATCGCTAACTCTTCAGCTGTATCCTCCTGATAGTGTTTTCCGATACCTGAATAGAGCCCCTCGGTATTTTCACGGATAATAACAAAGTCAATATCTTCTGGTTGCTTACCAGCTAAAGGCGTCGGGATACCGGGAAAAAGTTTCACTGGGCGAACATTCGCATACAATTGAAGTTCACGGCGCTGCCCTAAAACTACCGCTGCTCCCGCCATTTGACCATCTTCACGACGCACCGGTTCACCTGGGCTTTTCTCCCACCCCACGGCACCAAGGAGAATTGCATCAGCTTCTTGTCGTGCAAAGACCTCTGCTTCCCCTGGCCATTCACAACCCGTTTCTAGAT
>JABXGY010000303.1 GCA_016550395.1 archaeon
AACCCATCGAAGACCTCATCGACAACTACATCATGAGCAAACTCAAAGTCAGCCTCGTCGGCGAAGGCGGCGTCGGCAAAACCACCCTCCTACGACTCCTCAAAGGCGGCGCCCCACCCACCGAATACGTACCAACAATAGCACTCAGCATCGAACAAATCGAAGCCACACGCTACGGAACCTATTCCATAATCCTTTGGGACTTTGCGGGGCAGGAGCGGTTTCGCCGGCTGTGGACGATTTATTTTCGGGGTTCGGACATTGTGTTTATTATCACGGATTCGACGCTCAATAATGTGATTGCGACGAAGGAAATCCTTGATGTGATTCGGAAGGATGCGCCTGGGGTGCCGGTGTGGGCGATTGCCAACAAACAAGATCTTGAGGGTGCGTTGTCACCGGAGTTGGTGGAGCGGATTTTGGGGATTCCGGCGTTTGGGATGGTGGCGATTGATCAGAAGCGGAAGGAAGAGATGATGCAAATCCTTCTGGATGCTGTGGATAAATACATCGGGACCGAGTAGGGTTATTCGTCTTTTTGTTGCCGTTTGATTGTTTCTAATGCTTTTTGCGCCCAGCGTGTGTATAAAGGATTTTGCGTGAGCATCTGTTCCAGTTGGTTGATGTAGTCTTTCGGGTCGAAGGGGTCGTTAGAGTTGAAGTAACCGAAACATTCGTCGTAGTAGTAAAAGGTCTCCTTGGTGACTTGGTGTTTGATTTCGTTGTAGGCGTCGATTCCTTGTTTGCTGATAAGGTGGAGTGCCAACCTGAGAGTGGAGATGGTGTGTATCAACTCATATTCATCGAGCCCATTTTTCTTGATTAAGTACATCATTCTCATGCGAATGGGTTCGATGGCTTTTTGACCTTGGCTGCTCATTGCGAGGACGATTGCCCATAACACGGTCATAGGATCTCGGGGTTCAGGGAAGTGTTCGTCCCAGCCTTCGATTTCAGCGATTTCTTCTGCTCGCTTGTGGTCTTCTTTGAGTAAATGGGTCACAATGCGAGGGATGCCATCGATGAGTTTGTTGAGTGCTGTTGTTCCGTTGACTTCGCTCATGAGCAGGGCTGCGCCTATGATGGCTTCATCGTCGTTGCTGTTGAAGAGGGGTAGGAGTTCTTCTATAGTGAGGGCTTCTCCGAGTTCGTGGAGTAGCCAGAGTCCGCGGATTCGAATTTCGTAGTCTTCTTCAAGTCGAGTGTGTTCTAGTTCTTTCCGTCTTGACGAGTCGCTTTGTGCGAGACGGAGTGCGTCATCAATCTGGCCATTGGCAAGGAGGATACATATTACGGTGTTTTCCGTTCCTTTTCGAGATGAAGCCATTGGTGATTCGTCCATTGAGCGTTTTTCTCTAGATTTGCATCTAGGCAATTCTTACTTATAAATGAGATTATTGGATATTCTTGTGGGACTTCGCAGCGTTGCAGAAATCGCAAACCGGATAGATGCTAACGACTCCGCTTCTTCAATAGAAAAAACACTGTGATTATAGCGATTGGGATGAGAAAAGAAATGTAGAGGTAGAGGTGAATTGGTGGAGGTGTTAGGGTGGGAAATGGTGGAGGTGTTGAGGTGTATGGTGGGAAGTCGGTGTGTATGGGGTACCATTCGATTATGTGGGCTTCGGTATTTGCTCCAACGCGGGAATCAGGAGGAAAGACGTAATAGCCTTCGTAGTCGAGGTACTTAGTGAGATCAAAGATTAGGTGAAATCGGATTGTGGGAACCTTTTCGAGGAGCCAATCAGGGTCCTCCGTTGTTGTTCGGAAGCGGAAGGCGCCTTCCATCGTGTAAGATATGTCAGTTTCTGGTGTCCATTCGTGGTCCTTCCAGCACCAGTGTACGTATTGCTCGTTATCGCTCCCATCCGGTACTGAGCCTGTAGGTCGACCGTAAGCTGGACTACTCCACCATATATTTTCATAAAGCCAGAGCTCTCCAGCTATGGTGCGAGTCCAGTCGCTTGCTCGTCTATAGGATGCCCCGCGATGCAGTCCATGTGTTGGATCCAAATCTGTGACATTATCATCAAGATAGTAGCGTAAAAAAATGTTATTGGTTGCATTATATATTCTAAGTCCAATGTAAAGATAATACTCAGTATTAACAGTGCTGAGTGTTCCGTTTAGTTGATCTTTTGGTGGTTTTTGGGGGGCGCTTGAAGAATTTGACCAGCTTGCAAGTCTCAGGGAGATAGTTG
>JABXGY010000304.1 GCA_016550395.1 archaeon
CGAAAAGTTGCGAATGAAAAAGAGGCTGTAAAGCACATTAGCGAAATGCAAGATGATAAGATTAATACATATCTACGTTCGAAATCAGCCTTCAAGATTACGAAGAATATTCCGACTATTGTTTTGGGAATGGCACAATGGCGTTCTATTATTGCTGATGGAACAGTTGTACCTACAGAGGGGTATAGTGTTTTTTCATCTGGGGAATGGGCAAACAAGGTGCCAGTGATTATAGGCTGCACAAAGGATGAAATGAAACTCTTTGGTCATTTCATCAAAGACCTTCCTCTAAGCTCCAGGATTTGGGATTATCATTCCATGCTATGGCGTGCAAACGGTGTCAATAAACCAACTAGCGAAATGACCGCTAACAGCAACGTACCTGTTTATGTATACAGGTTTGATTGGGGAAGCCCTGATGATAAAGGGGTGAGTGTTCTACCAAAAAACAAAGGTCAGGAACTGGGGGCTCACCATGGGGCTGAGTTACCCTTCTTCTTGGGAACACGTGGATCAGATTTTGCCATTTTGATAGGAAAGACTCACACAAAGGATAACCAGATTGGTCGTGAAAAACTGAAAGACTTGTGTATGAACTATCTGGCTAATTTTGCAAGAACTGGGGATCCTAATAATATTGACTTACCAAATTGGCCTGCTTGGGATAACACTGAAGGTAAGGACAAGGTTCTTGTCCTTGATGCAGATTTCAACGATTTGAGACTTTCATACTCAAGTGAAAAAATCACAGTTCAAGATGTTCTAGACCTTGTTAATTCTGAGCTCGAAGAACCTGAACGAGGACAGGTATTGACCATGCTCGAAGATTTCATTCATTTTAGGGAATAAATTGGCTTCAATGCTCTTCTCTCTAATTCAATCCATGTAATTTGCTTAATGCGGTTTGGGTCAATTACACCGAATTTATTTTCTGATAAATCTTTGATTGCGACTAATGAATATCCGATATGCTTTTACTCACAAACCCAGGCTTTACTGATATTTCTTCTCAGTAATTCACTTCGCTAGTATGTTATTCCATAATGCCTGTTTAGAAAATTCAAACTAATCACGAAGAAGATTTGGTAGTAGTTTTTTTCGTCTCAACCCGAAGGCAACAACTGTTAAATGAAAAAATGAGAATCAAGGAGAGATGATGTTCCATGTCATTGGAAGAGAATAAGGTGATTGTTCGCAGGTTTATTGAAGCCTATAATAAGCGAAACTTGGATTTATTCGACGAGTTTATAGCACCAGATTATGTTGACCACACCAATAAAGTCGACCGAGACGGCCTCAAACAATTATTAACTATGGCTTTCGAAAGCTTCCCCGATTTACATGAGACTATTGAAGAGATTATTGCTGAAGGGGATATGGTGTGGATTCGTGTTACAACAACGGGGACTCATACAGGTGAATGGCGTGGATTACCCCCTACTGGCAAGAAGATATCATCACCGGGTGTTGACATGTATCGCATAGTTAATGGCAAAATTACAGAGTATCGAAACGTCAATGACCAACTGGGTTTCCTCAAACAGATAGGTATTATCGAATACACTAAACAAGGAAAGAAACTCTTTCAAGAAGTCGCGAAGTAACACGCTTAGCTAAAAATTCCTCAATAAAGTTGCTTATTTGAAAAAACTGAAATTGGTGGTACGACCGACGCCTTTTTACTCACAAAATGTGAGTAAATATAGTATGCCAGTTCCTACTCATGCCTTTCAAGACGAGCTTATTGAAGCCGTGAAACGAGTGACTCCTAGCGTAGTCAGCGTTAGTACTCTTGCCTTAATGCGGAACTACTATCGCGTTCATCCCATCGGTGGTATGGGCTCAGGTGTAGTCATCGATGACCGGAATCACATCGTCACAAACCGCCATGTAATCGATAAAGCTCAACGTATTTCTATCGCTGCTGCAAGTGGTGACCGTTATCAAGCTACTCTCTTGGGCAGTGATCAACTTGTTGATATTGCCGTGCTCCAAGTTGATAATGGGGGGCTCATTCCTGCAAAGTTAGGGGACTCTGATGAACTTGAAGTGGGTCAATTAGCTATTGCGGTAGGGAATCCGTATGGATTCATTCTTGGTGGTCCGACGGTTACCACGGGTGTGGTTAGTGCGGTAAAACGTCAAATTCAGGCAAAGAATATAGTTTTGGAGAAGCTGATTCAAACGGATGCCGCGATTAATCCCGGAAACAGTGGTGGACCTTTGTGTGATATTAATGGTAATGTGATTGGTATAAATACCGCGATGTTGCCCTGGGCGCAGGGGATAGGCTTTGCTATACCTATCAATACTGTGAAAGAGATTGCAGAGGAGATTATTGAGTTTGGACATGTCAGGCGATCTTACATGGGATTTCTGGGCGTAGGCGTGAACCCACAGATTGCGCGTACCTATTCTTTAGGAGTAAAGGAGGGTGTACTAATTGCACAGGTCGTTCCGAGAAGTCCGGTGGCACGGGCAGGGCTGCAAGAGGGTGATGTTATCATAGCGTTTGATGGAGAGCAAATTACTTCGATGGGTGAAATTCAAGAGCAACTACGGAAGCGGGAGGTGGGAAGTCGCGTAGAGGTTACTGTAGTGCGTGGTCGGAATCAGCGTCGGTTATCGCTTATTCTTGGGGAGGTTCCAGCTTAACCTCATTGGCTTTTTCATTGAGTTTGGTGATTGGAGGTTCTTCGTCTGGTGAGCTGGGTTCATATTTGATGTTGCGGACAAGCCAGAGTATTAGTGCAAAGAGGAGTATGTAGGCTAGGAATAATCCGATGTAGATGAGGGGAAGAATGGGGAAGAAGAGAAGTGTTACGATGAGATCAATGGCTATTGGAAGTAAAACCAACATGAACCCGATTATGAGAAAACCGATCAGTCCAGGTAGAATGTTAATGCGAGATTTAGTTTGAAGAGTTTTAACCCAGGTTGGTTGGGGTTCGCGTAGGTAATAGAAGAGGGCGAGTCCACCGACGACTATACCAA
>JABXGY010000305.1 GCA_016550395.1 archaeon
CCGGGTACCTCTCAGGCGGAGAGTCGAACATTTATATATGATACCACGTCATTCATTTATTCTAGCGGTGATTCCCGTTGGGGAGGGACTTTTTACGGACTAAGAGGGGGTATCGACCTAAATCTTGGTGCCAATGACGTTTGGAGCCTCGGGTTAAGATATGGTAGAAGGGCGATGGAGCGTTCTTCTGAATTCGATTTTGATGAATGGACAGATCCCGGAGGTATCCATAATCTATATATTAGCGAGGGTAGTTCGAAACGCGGCGGTGGTTTCTATTCAGCAAACATGGATTATCGCCATACTTTTGAGAAAAAAGGGCATGAGATATCCGGGCAGCTCAATTTCAGTCGGCGGGGAGGAGATGAGGAATCGACCACTGAACTTCTTGATATGGATGGCGTGATTACCAGTGGGCAGCAATCTACAGAAGGCGGGCCATCAACTCGATTGCGCATAAGACTTGATTACTCCTTGCCTTTATCGGAAAAAAATCGATTTGAAGCCGGTTATCAGAGTAGATTTAGCCGCTCTGAAGATATTACTACAATGTACGATTATAATCCAACCCTTGGTGAATACGAGTTCAAGTCGGACTACAGTCATACGGTCGAGTACAATCGATACATCCAGTCCCTTTTCGCCACTTATTTGGGCGAATGGGGACGTTTTGGTTACCAGGGCGGCATACGAAGTGAATACACGTATCGCTTTATAGAATTGATGGGTGAAAATGAAAGCTTCAGTATCGACTGCTGGAACTTTTTCCCCACAGTGCATTTTTCGTTCGAATACTCCAAAGGGAACCAAATGATGGCAAGCTATACCCGTAGGATTCAGCGCACGAGAGGGTGGTACCTTGAGCCTTTTCTTACGTGGTCGGATGCCTACAACGTTCGAAGAGGAAACCCTGACCTCAAACCTGAATATATCGATTCATATGAAATAGGACACCAAATGCAGTTTGGGCGCAGCCTGTTTTCATCGGAAGTCTATTACCGGGTGACTCATAACAAAGTTGAACGGGTCCGCTCGGTTTACGAAGCCAACGTCATGCTGCACACCATCGAAAATGTGGGAACAGATTATACATTTGGAACAGAGCTAATGCTGAATCTGGAGCAATTCAAATGGTGGAATCTGAACCTGATGGGCAATCTTTACGACTACCGGATTAAGGGCGTGTTGTACGAGAATGTCTTCTCTCAAGAAAGCTTCAACTGGAACGCACGAATCAATAATACCTTTAGCTTGGGAAGATCAACTCGCATCCAGATCAATGGTATTTACAACAGTCCAACGGTTTCGGCCCAGGGACGCCGGGAAGGCTTCTTTGTGACCAATGTTGCAGTGAGACAATATATCCTAAACAGAAGTCTGTCAGCTACTTTACAAGTACGTGATATTTTTAGCACTGCTAAATTCGAATATACTTCTGAAGGTACGGATTTCTATTCATATAGACAGTCGACCCGTAAATCGCCGATGGTGACGCTAACCATCACCTACAATTTCAACAATTACAAACAAGAACGCCAACGTGATGAAATACAGGAGGAGTTTGAGGGCGAAGAAGACTTTTAACAAAAATGCTCTGTGAATTCTGTTGTCAAACCATTTCAACCGATGTTATGACTGTACATTACACTGTTTTAAAGTTCGAATAGATGGAATATGCATAGTAACACCAATAGCAACTAACACCAAAATTATTTTAACTAAAAAATGTTAATCACAAAAATAGCCGAATATCCTATTGTTATCCATAGAAAAGA
>JABXGY010000306.1 GCA_016550395.1 archaeon
AAAAAAATCCTAAGGTTTGTAGGTTAAAATTATTTGTCAAATTTGGCTTCCTCATATCTTTTTACGTCTTGCGGAACTGGAGTCTTAAAAATAATGTAAGTAAACTTGAAATTCTTATTCGGAATCTATTGATCGTGGTTTTAATAAGAGGATAATCATTGCGGTAAACAAGAGAGAATCAATCAAAATTTCGAAAACTCCATGGACGATTCGTAGAATAAGCGGAAAGGCTGGGCTAGGAAGTAACATCGCTATACTCGGCAGATAAAGAGCAAAGACAAGTAGAAGGTATAATACGCGTTGTTCTAACTTGAGTGACACTAGAAATGGTAACAAAGCTAAAATGTAGAGTAATCCGCGTGCTGGTTCCACGAACAGAATCACCCATACTGGGGGAACTGTAAGGTCTGTTCCCATATCTAGATAATAGGGTAAAACGATGGGGCTAATGAGGGTTCCAATACCATAGTAAATTACTAAGTAGAGTAAAGAAGCTAGTGCAAAGCGCCAAAGCCAGTTGAACCATGATCGCTGATTGAAGTAATTTTTCATTTCCTTACGTAGTGACCTCTCTGTGGTTTTCGGTGGAAATAGTAAACCAAGAAAGAGTGCATGGAGAAAGCTAATCAGGATTCCAAATCCAACAGCAAATAGAAGTAAAGACTCAGTTAGTATTGTCGTGAATAAGTAGCCTTCAATGATGTTGTTAAACCATTGGATAATGAATAGGCTAAACCAGGCAATACCAATACGTACCAAACGAGTATAATATAACAAAGTGAAGATTATTCCAAAAACGAAACCAATGAAAACCCCGAGGATAAAGTCAATTATGATCTGTATTAGCAGATAAGATCCCGCGGTTGTCAGCGTAAGGTCAGTCAGAATGAATAATACTGCAAAAATGACTGCTCGAAGTATGAAAGTCTTGTTGATAATGGTCTTTAATTCCAATATCGTTTCCTTCTGAGTGTGTTAGCATCTTACTTAGTCCTGAGATTACTCTCAAATGTGTAAAAAATGTATTGAATTCCAACTTCAGATTTTATCAGTTCGCATATGTTCTATTCTGGAGTAATTTCGTCTTCTTTGAGTAGAAAATCCTGCAGCTTGTTTCGAGCTTTTTCTCGGCGTTTCTGATGGTCAGTTAGGTATTTAGTGGCTAAATCGATGCAAATATTTTTGCATTCTCCACAGAGTATGTCGCCACTTCGGCATCGTTGTTCCAAGGCGTCTAATTTGTCTTGTTGGGGGATAAAGACTAGTTGGTAATTGTCAAAGATGGAACAGATTTCAGGTTGACCACCTAGTTTCCGTTGTTCAGCGGCGTTTCCTCGTCCTCCTGTAAAGGCATTTTGAAGTTTCTTTTTGATGACCTCCGGTGGGTCTACCGTAAAGAGAGCTGAATCGGGATCTGATGCTGACATTTTTCCCCCTTGCTGTAATCCACGGAGAAACATTGAATGTAAAATTCCAGGCTTGAGGTAGCCGAGTTTAGGTAAGACATCCCGGGCGGCTCGGAAATGGGCGTCCTGGTCAATAGCTAAGGGAATTACGCAGGGCACGTTGTGACCTACTCGAACGGAGTGAAGGAAGGCTGGTACGGCTTGAAAGCTTGTGAAGAAGATGGAACCGATGTTATTAGAATTGGTGAAGCCAAAGACGGCTTTGGCTGTGGAAAAGGTAATGCGTTTTGCCACTTGAATCGCTAAAGGATAAATCGTTCTTGCATGATAGGAATCCATGATGATGTGTGTCTTCTTGGGGTCAAAGCCTGTGGCAATGAGATCCAGTGCATTTTCTTTCGCATAGAACCTAGCTTGATCTAACTCTAGCTCAAATTTGAATAGGAATTTTTCATCGTCGGTTAGCTGAAAGTAGTAGGGGCATTTGAATTTGTCTTGCATCCATTTGGTGAAGATGAATTGGGTTAGATGGCCAATATGGGTGTGACCACTAGGGCCTCGACCATTATATAGAAAGAAGGGGTTACCTTTCTCGTATTCATCAAAGACAAAGTTCATGTCACGATGACTGAAATAGATACCACGTTTAAGGAGATAGTGGAGTTCACCTGCATGTTTTTCAATTCGAGCAAGGAGCTTGGCGTCTATGAATTCGGTGCCAAATTGCTTTACCAACTTGGCATAATCTATATCTCCTTTAACTTCCCATGGAGTTACGACAAATTCTTCATCACTGGGCAAAATGTGTCACATCTCCTATTTGGATTAATTCAACGACAGACTTACTCTTCTTCCTCAAGCTCTGATAATAGTTAGCCATTATGCTGAATATGTATTCAAAAGCTATTATGGTAGCAGAGCTAACTAGTTGGGGAGAAAAGAAGAGATTACAGATAGAGCCAAAAACAATCGCCTATCATCATACACTACCAACGGCAATCTCTTCAAATCCTCTATATAAACTATTTTGTACAATCCAGGAATCTCCTGGATCCGAATAACCTGCGCCTGAAAACTGTCTGATAGAAAAAAGGTTTAAATTCCTTATTACAAACCTTACGCCAGTTTGTCACAGGGGTCATGGCCTAACCAGGTATGGCAACGGGCTCCAGAAGTAGCCACCAGACAGACAAGCTGACCGGACATCCGGGATGACGATGTTCTGGAGCGACCTGGTGATACCCGTAGGTTCTGGGTTCAAATCCCAGTGACCCCACCACCCAGTCTTTTTTCACTCCAGATATTTATTCGCTACAACTTTGATTTGTTGATTCTTTGTGATTTCGTTGTGTAGGAGTGTCGTTTAATCTCCTTTGTAAATCCTCGAATCCACACGCCTTTATGGTCAACACTTATAACAGTGCCCATGACGCCGCCCTGAAGGAAAACAGCAGTTCGGCGTCGGATGGGTGGTCCCAACCATGCTGCATGAAAAATTAAGTTCCATAATGCTTCCCCAAAAAATGAACTTAGAAAGACAATCAATCCAGAAAAAATACCTATAGTGGAAAGCATTGTAAGAAACATGAACAGATAATTTGCAGGGGTAAGGAAATAGGGTATAATCTGGGAGGGTAAGGACTCTCCGATACTTATTCGGTAGAAAATCCAAGTATAAGACAGTTTGATATAGTCAATGAAATAAGCGATGCCAAAAAGAAAAGCAAATACAATTACAGCGAATAAGCGTTTTCGAACAGTTTGATATTCATCCAAGGGAATAAAAATCGCAATCAGAATACCGAGGATGATGGCGAAGATGAATGGAATGGGCGAAGATACGATCGAGAAGATAGTGTTAACTTCGGTCGATCCTGTGCCATTAGGATCAATAATCTCATAGTGGATTGGGACTGGGTGTAGAAATACAGCGAGTCCTATGAAGATCAATCCTGCTAATAGTGCAGTTATCCAGGCGAAAACCATTCGGTTGAATGGTGTCAACAGCTTTCTCCAATGCTGTGTCTCTTTGAGGGGAGGAAGTCTTAGCATAGGTGGGCGGAGTGGACAGGCTTTGATAGTCTTCTTCTCATATGATGTGCCGCTTTTTCTCAAATCCATCCTAATCGTTCCTCGATTTTTTTGAATAGAACGAGTGCATTTTCTGAGATTGACTGATTTTGTGGAAGTGAAATCATCCACTCAACTGATAATTGTTTCAAAGTTTGTGTACAGATTGCCTTTGATTCACAATCCCTACAGTTACCTTTGTGCGTATACCAGGTCTGAATGCCAAGGTTAGGAGAATATATGATATACGCTTTACTTTGGACGCTGGGACAATACCCTACAGCAACACCATAACGGGAACTGATGTGTTTGAGCTTAATGCGATTAACCCTAGCAGTGTGATGAAAGAGTTGCAAAATTCTCCCTTCTGCAATTCGTTGAGCTTTGCTAATGAAGGGACGAGATACATTCAATTCTTTAGCAAGAACAGATGGTCGAATCTTTTGTCGTCGCTTAAGCCAAATGAAATCCTGCTGTTGTGTTGGAAACCGCAACGAATGAAACAATCGTCAACACTCCTTCTTGTCAGTCTGATATGCCATGTGTGTATTGTGATAACGAGGATATAAATTAACCCATATTAGGTTAACTTTTACCTTGTTGATCTTGTCGGTTCATTATTTCTTCCCTATCAACTTTTAGGCTTGAATGTCCTAATGCCGCTTCAGAGGTACTTCAAACAGAGGTGTAGTATGCGTGCCATTTTTTGATCCTCAGGTCATTTTCCTACTCCAATCAATTCTTCCTTATGTAGCCTGGGAAATCTTGAACCTGTTTGGTGAACAGATCATCTACGTTATGCTATTGGGTATTGCTTACTGGTGTTTGAATAAAGAAGAAGGAAACATCGCTGTAATGCTTGTGATGTTCTCTAGTTTCATCAACATCCTCGTCAAATATGCGTTTGGTATGCCCCGACCCGCACCCGCGCTTCGTCATAATCCGGAGTATGCTGCAGATCAATCCTATGGTTTTCCTAGTGGTGCGACGCAAACAGCGACTACGTTTTGGGGCTGGGCTTTGCTTCGTCTCAAACGGTGGTGGGTTATTATCGTCGGTATCACATTTATTACCGTGACCGCAC
>JABXGY010000307.1 GCA_016550395.1 archaeon
GAGGCACGGGAGAGTGCCATTGGGAAGGGGGGTATCGGGAGGGATACTGGCGTTAAGGCCATAAAGGAGAATGACGGATTCTGGACCGGTGGCGCGACTTTGGAACTGGATGGTGACGTGGTTGATGTCGAGGGGCGTGAAGTCTTGCCAGAACATCATGGTGTGGGCGTGGTTGGTGCGGGTGGGTTGAATGAACAAGGTATCAGCGTCCCCGTCGTTTTCGGTGTCGTTGATGACGCAATATTGTTCTTTGGGTCCGTTGCTATCGCCGGTGAAGTGCCAGAAAAGTGGTTTTGAGACGTTATGATCATTACCGTCCCAGCCACCGAGGTCGGTTTCTGTGAAATTCCAATTGGGAACCAAATCAACAGGAACAAGGAACTGTGTGACAGACCCGAAAACCGAAGGGTATTGGGTTATCGGGGTCAGCGAGAAGGCTGTGAGTAATCCAATTAACAGTAGACATATTCTGAGGTACTTTTTCATTCCTTTCCACCCGCTGGATGCGACCTATCGCCGCTCAATTCAAGTTCTAGGGTTTCGCCAGCGAGTTAAAGAAAGCATTGGTTCTTTTGACCTAGCACCATAAATTTTGAGAAATACCTAACAGACCCTTCAAATTCCTGAAATTCAAGAAATAGTCTTGAGTGCCGATTGTCGGGAACCCGGGTGGTGTAGGATCCGGTTGGGGTGGATGTAACCACTTTGATTGAGTAAGCTTAAAACGGACTTCGCCTAATCTTTTGACATGGGTTTAATTTCGGCGCTTATGATTTTGGGTTACGTTGTGCTGATCATGTTCCTTCTGTGGTTTCTGGGATTAGGACGGTCACCCACTGAGGTTCAGCTTCGAAGTCTTCGTGTGCAAGGCACCGCAATTGTTGTGATCGTGATTATCGGTATCGTTCTGGCGACATTTCTTGCCCTGCAACCCAGCATACCCTAGGACACCGTTCAACGGATCCCGAAAAAACATGCAAAATCCCCCTACGCTAGTTACTTCTTAGAAGATATTGCGGCTCGTGTACCGGCAGACATTGATTTGTGGTTATTTAGATGGTCAATCTAATCGTGTTCCAAGTGTCAAATTGGCAGAATGGTAAAATATTTCGTTATTGGCAGGTTTGATGGAAAAATTTTCCAATCCTTGGGGAGAGTCATCTAAATAGAATGTATGAATGCTGTAGAGCGACATTTGACAATGCCATGAAGGACATTTAACGTGTCCTGAGTGGGATTGGTATTGTCATACAGTTGGTCACGGCTGGTTCCCGACGGAGTGGTAAATCAGTAGTGAACTCGTGCGTGGAGTATCACTGTTCGCTTCCGTCGCTGTTGAAGTCCCTGCCAGGCGGGTAGGTCGTAGGAAGTGAGTATGCTTCTAGATCTCAGGCAGGATGCGGGTGCAGTCGTGACCGTCCATTTCTTAAATATTCTTAAGACACGCCATAGGGGAGAACGCGACTCCTTCTTGTTTCTGTCAAGTACCTTCAGAGTCTAAGAGGAGATGAGTAGATTCGCCGTGTTTGGATAGAAAGGGGGATAAGGTACCGTGTGATAATGGAAATGAGGTGGGATAATGGTCAAGAGTGTGGTGAAGCGGTCGGGTGAAACCGAGCCCTTCATCAGAGAAAAGATATGCGTTTCGTGCCTGAAGGCTGGAGCCCCCGTCGACCTTGCACGGAAAATCGCAACCGATATTGAAGCTGAACCCACTGAATCCTTGGAGAGCTTGACAATTCGATTGCGTGTGCTGGAACGGTTGGCGAAGGAGAAGGCCGATTATAAGGACCACTGGGAAATGTACGACCGCGCCGTCAAACACCGGACCTAGCGTCGTATCATCTTCCTCAAATGCGTCCATGAAGTGGTTATGCTCATTGAAGGTTGAAGGGAATGTGATCGGTTAAATTGCGGTGGACGACAGCATTCTTTTTCAGGTAATTGTGTTTGTGAATTTTTTTATGAGATTTGTCTTCAAACCCCACTAGAATGGCGAGTGAACTACCATCGACTAAAGTCGATGGCTTCTATGCAGATGCATAGTCAAGGGCCGGTTCACAGGCGACCCCACACAATGGCATATAGCCAAGGTGCCTCTCGACTTTCCGAGCGATATTAATTGCCCCATTAAGGTCGGCATTGAACTCTCCACATTCTGGACACCGAAACCTTGCCTGACTTGGACGAAAACCACGTCTACCACACACGTGACAGGTGATACTCGTATATGCCTCATTCACCAAGACCACGGGAACCCCACGCATCATCGCTTTGTAGATTATCATTCCTGTCAGCCTATGGAATGGCATATTGCCAACGATTCTCCGCAGCCGTTTTCCCTTTGTCTTAGTTTTCCTCCGGATACCAGTAAGATCACCAATTGCAATCCATGACGTGGTCCTATCAGCCATCTCCACTATCTCCTTGCTTACCCTGTGGAGGACCGCATCAACTCGCCGCTTTTCCCTGTCACTAATTCGCTTTACAACCCGCTTGAGGCCACGTTCTTGCAACCTCCGACGTAACCATGCATGATGCCGTCTAATACCCCGTACCTCTCGACCGAGAAACCTTGGTCGTTTTATCCAACTGTTTTGCAGCAGCACCGTTGCTGCAATGACACGCTCGCCAAGATCCACACCAAGCACAGAGTTACCTCTGCAAAGAGGAGGGGCATCAAATTTGAACACCAAGTTCACATAGAAATTACCATGTCTACGAAATAGTTTGCTCTCTCCCAGTTCAGCGTCCTTCGGAAACTCTCTATGGGGGATTATGGGGATCCTGATTCCTCCCCGTACACCATGTACTCGGACTCTTAGGAACCAGAAGGTCTTTGCCTTGTGGAGATCGATGAGATCATGCCTGAGTGAAAGGGGATACTCCTTACTTGGTTTTGGTCTCTTGTAGTATCGCACAGCCTGTTGACGGTTGGCCGAATAGAGCCTAACCCCTCTTTCTCCATTAAGGAATCGTTGGAGGTTATCATATTCAGCTTCCAAGATAGCTCTCTTTCTCTTAGTGAGTCTGACAACGCCGCATTTGACGGTCAGCCTCATCTGCATATCTTTGAGTTTACAGCTTTTCCTAAAAACTCATCATAACCCAATTCATCCACTGACTGAAGTCGGTGGTCTTCTTGATTAGATTTGATAAAGCCCTGAAAAACCACCTTTTTAAAGAACCCAAAAATTAGGGTGTCCAAAAGTGCCAACACTTCATACATTCCATTTTGCCATCAAATGCCTTTGATGCTACTAAGAGAATACCCTCAGGGTCCTCTTGTTCCCTCTTTCTGTTCTCAGGTGTATCCAGCAACATCAAACGAAGTTTCCGTTTTTCACCACATTTCGGACATTTCAATTCTTTAGACATTTTCCCACCACACAAATACGATTTGAAATGAATGACGGGTAACCCTGCCATTCTCCAATAGGAGTGGCTTCACCGTCACTATCCCTCATGAAAAGATAATCAAACCCAGGCAAAAAAACCCTTTGGAATAAAAATCACAAGCATGTCTTCGAAAGAAGAAAAAAATGCCAA
>JABXGY010000308.1 GCA_016550395.1 archaeon
CTTGCTAATATATATCAACAAAGTGGAGAACATGAGAAAGCTATAGAAGCTGCGAAAAAAGCGACCGAATTAGATCCAAAAAACATTCAACACTGGAATAACCTAGGTTTCTTATACTTGTCTCAGGAGAAATGGGAAGAAGGCGAGAAATGCTACGCTAAAGCTGTTAAACTACCCAACCCACCACCTACCATTTTTTTGAACCACGCCTGGGCATTAGCAGAACTGGGACAAGAGAAACCTGCACTCAAAGAACTCAAACAAGCAATCGAACAATCTCTTGAAGATACAATTACTGATACTATCAGAACTGAGGACAGGTACACGAAACTCCGTCCATTACTAAAAAAAGTCAAATAAAGTAAATGATACCTTTCTTGTCAGGTCATGGTTCTTCTTTAATAATAAAGAAACTACCAGAAGTTACCGTATGACCCACACCAGGAATCTTACGCAATTGATTCACTACCAATTCACCAATCTCTTGCAACGAAGCACCCCTTGCTTTTAAAATGATATCCCATTGCCCTGCCACCACATGGACCTCAACTACATTTTCTAACTTGGCGATTTCATGTGCGACATCCTGTTGCGACTGATCCTTCGTAGGAGTATAAGTTAACAATACAAAAGCCGTTACAGGTAAACCGATTTTTTGATAATCCGGAATCGCCACAACTCGAGTAATGATTTCATTCTTCTTCATTCGATCAATTCGATGTTGGACCGTTGATCGGGGTATATGTAATTTCTGGGCAATCTGTGAAGCAGATTGGGTTGCATCAATCCGAAGTTCAGTTAAAATTTGAGTATCTTTCTTATCGAGCATAATTAGCAATTAGCCAACATAAATATTTAATTCTTGTTATTTTTTAGTAATTTACCTATTATCTTAGCAAAAAGCTAATATGCATTTACCTACTACAAAGCAGCGGGTGCGTCTTATGGTATTGAAATCACCTTCGCAACATCAACCCTCTGGTATAGTGGGTTATGATGTTAAACGAGGTGTCCAGTACCGATACCAGTCCATTCGTACTCCGCGTGCTCGAGTAATCCTACAAGTACAGCATGAATTACTTCGAGCATGCCAACAGCTTCTAGACAGCGCCGGGTTCACTGAAGTACTAGCACCAATTATTGGCACTGTTACCGATCCAGGTATCCGAAGAGCCAGTACAATTGAGGTGCCCTTCTATGGGAAGGCATACGTGTTGATGACCAGCATGATTCTGTATAAGCAGATGACGATGGCGAGTTTCCCCCGCGAATACGCGTTTTCACCAATCGTCTGGCTGGAACCATCAATTAGTAGTACTACGAGACATCACCTCGTTGTGTTTTACCAACTCGATTTGGAAGTGACACAGAGAACCTGTGACGAAGTCATGGCGCTCGGAGAACCGTTTTTGTTTGAGGCTAAAATTAAAGTTGGCATGCTTGCGCTGAGCAACTAGAATTACTCAGACGCACCCTCCCTTTACACCAACGACAGCTTCCCCTGATCACTCACGTAAAGCCATAGAACTACTTGCCGATGAAGGCTTTGAATTAAATCCAATGCCTGAAATCTTATGGAAAGCCGAACACCCTTTAGCCCTTCAATTTGGAACCCCTTTTGGAATACTGATTATCCTGCCACAGCCCACGAATTTTATTACCTCCGAGATCCTGAGTATTCAGAATATGTTGGATCCATGGATCTAATCCTCCCTGAAGGCTTTGGTGAGATATCCAGTGGAGGAGAAAGAGAACATACAGTTGAAGGCGTTACCCAGTGAATACTCCAGACTGGCGAAAACCCCGTAAAATATGCATGGTATCTCGATATGCTTAAAGAAGGTTTTCCTCCATCAGCAGGATTTGGAATCGGACTAGAACGGTTAACACGAATTCTCTGTGGTGTGCCACATCTTTAGGAATGCTCACCATATCCAAAAGTACCTGGTGTCACATCACCGCTTCATCATTTTCTACTTTTGATAACTTCAAGAGAGACGAGCATCGACGCACTTAGTTGGACTCCGCAATGAGGACATTTCTCTCTTTGCCTAACCCACGTTACGATTTCGTTTTTATGAGCTAAAATTTCACAACTTGGACAGCCCAAGAGTTCTTGGTCTCCTGCAATAAAACGTTGACAAATCGGACATCGTTGCCGGTCAACCCCACAACTTGGACATTGCCGTGAAGTTTCCTCTTCAATAATGGCTCCACAATTTATACAAGTCCCTCCTATGGGACTTGAAGCTCTGTCAATTGGAATAGGAAAAACTTGGCCTGAAGGTCGTCGAGTAGTACGTGAGGAACTAGACCGGCGTGAAGAACGAGAAGTATGATAACTTCTTTCACGCCTCTCACCCCTAGACTCACGTTCACCAGCCACACTCTTCCCAATTGCTAGACAGATTCCAACAATCAAGCAAATAATCATGAATTCCGCCATTCGGGTTTCACTTCAAAATTAAATTGCCGCTAACTCCTCTGAGGAAAAACAAAGATAAAAGGGCTTTTACACCACCTCCGAATATAGAAGTATCCACCACATACCTGGAGAGACCAACTCATGAAAATCCGGATCCTAGCTCACACTGAGAACCCAGATACGTTTTGTGCAAAAATTGGTCGCTATTCAAACGTCACAGAAACCTGGGATGAAATCGACAGGAAAATACCTAGTGATGGCTGGGAAAAATTCCTACAAAAAGTTATCAAAATGGGTCATACGTCAGTACTCGAACATGCTGTCTTCACCTTTGAAATTACAGGTGTGTCCCGTGTGTTTACTCACCAATTCGTTCGCCACCGCATTGCCAGCTACCTTCAGAAATCGTTCCGCCGAACTAAAATCAAACAGCTCATTCTTCCCAAGACCATCCTAGATGCTGCTGAGAACCCCCAAGCATTACAGAAAGCGGCTGAAACACTCTATCGAGAATATTATCGTCAAGGTGTACCCTTGGAAGATGCCCGATATCTCGCTCCAATGGGATCCGAAACAGCCATCATTGCCACCTTTAATGCGCGAACCCTTCTCGAATCCTTTTTCCCTCTCCGATTGCACCGAACAGCACAGTTTGAAATTCGAGCCGTTGCCAATGAGATGCTACGACTTGTGAAAGAAATTGCTCCAGTAATATTTCAAAACCTTAAAGTTGATGAAGAACTTCTCAATGAATTCAAAACTACATTTGGTAACCCCTAACACGAAAGTCTTTCGTAATTGATATTCGTTCGAACAGAAGAAACTGGTTGGGATTTAAAGATCACTTATTCTTCTTCGAAGAATTCAACTTTTTTGAGATGAATCTCATCACGCCTTGGACTAGCCGCCATTAAGAAGTATTCTCCGCCCTCGAGGTTCATCATTTCACGTATTTGTTTGGGAATGACAACATGATAAGATGAGCCATCCGGGCGCATGTAACCTTTCACAATAATTCGAACCTTCTTTCGCAGGTGATGTGGTGGACGTGGGTGCCTAAATGGATCGAGGGGAACAGGTGGTTCAGGAATTTTTTCTTTTGGCATTTTTCATCACAACGTATATTACTAATCATTATAATTTGTATAATCATTATAAATTTTATACTCAGTAGGTTTTAAATCTTTTGGTTCACAAAACCTTGAAAAAGCCAAGCACAAGATAAATCGAACCAAAACGTTCAAGGAGAGACCAACAATCCCGTTAGATGCTGTGTTCTTTGACCATGGTCGCACACTGGTAAGAGACAACTCCATTGAAGACATGAATCGTGAATTCATCTGGCCTAAACTCAGAGAATTGGGTGTCCAAGTTTCATATGCTGACTTTAATGATGCTAGGAAGCAAGTCTTGGCGGACAGTCAGCTAGAATATGTAGCTCCACCCATCAAACCCCGATCTGAAGTCACTCCGTTTCTAAAATTCGTGTTAGACAAATTAGGCAACAAAGACTTATCCCTCCAGCAAATTCGTGAAATTACTGATGCAGGTTGGCAATACGAGCAAACAATAGCCCAGTGTTTCCCTGGAACTATTACCGCACTTCAATGGATACACGACCAGGGAATCAAACTTGCTGTGGTATCGAATTGGTATCAGGAGCTGATTGAAGGTTACCTCGACCAATTAGGTATTCGCTCTTTTTTTGACACTATCGTTACCTCTGAAAGAGCAGGCACATTAAAATCAGATTTGAAGCCTTTCAAAATAGCCCTTGATGAACTTGAGGTAAAACCACATAGAACACTGCATGTTGGTGATAGCGTCAGCCAGGATGGAGCCTGTCGGCGATTAGGAATCATATATATATTGAGTACCTGGCACCTAGATGATCATCCAGAAGAATCTGTTTCATCCTTGTCAGAGAATCAGTATGACTATATTGTTACAAGTTTTCCAGAACTAGTAGAATTACTTCAAACCTTTATTCGATGATTACCCAAGGATTATCTTATGAGTAATAGTGTCATTACGGTGTATGAAAAAAATCTTGAAGGTCAGTTTTATGGGTGTTGTAAAAGGAATTGTATCGTTATCTCGACCATATGTTCTTTTTACAACGACATCGTTCTATATTGCTGCGGCTTTTTTAGGGAATAATGGAATTCCGGCCCTATTGCCATTTTCTATTGGATTTCTAGCCGTTGCGTTAGCGATCGCTTCTGCCCATACATTGAATGATTATTTTGATAGGGAAAGTGATTTGAAAAATCCAAGAACAGCTAACCGGGCCATACCTAGCGGCTTGATCTCACCACGGATAGCTCTTGTTTTGGGGATGATTTATGGGGTTATTGCTGTATCTCTTACCTTTTTACTCAATCCACTTTGTATTATACTAGCTTTCGTTTCAATTCCATTACCTTTCGCATATATTTTCATGCGAAAACGACGAATCCCATTCAGTTTCATATGCACAATGTTAGCGGTTACGTTCATCATCCTATTGGGCAGTGCCGTTGCCTCTGGCATGTATTTTCCTAATTTAATGTTGCTTTTTGTTGTGTTTGGTGTGTCCTGGGAAATGGGGCGAACTCTGATCAGTGAAGTCCAAGATGTCGATTACGATAATTTAACGAATGTGACAACCATCTCTGCAACAATTTCATCCAAACGAGCTGCTCAACTTATCCTCGTCTTATTTTCTATCGCATCAATGATGAGTATTATCATCGGAATTGTTGGACAATTGGGTATCATATACCTTGGAGTTGTAATAATTGCCTCCTTATGGTTAATCTATCGATGCCTAGAGCTAGTCAAAACCCCAACAACCCCTAACGCCATTAACATGCGGATACGAGTACCGAAGTACCTTCTAACTATTTGTATAATTTTAGTTGTCACAATTCTATTGAATACTCTTCTCTTAGGGCTCTAATTCATAGTTTTGATTGTCCCGGACTATTTCGATTTTAGAAGATTTTCGGGATAGTAATTGTGAAGAAGAGGAGGAATCCAAAAAGAGCGTTCCAATATGGATAGAGCCAATAGACCTTCTCAATGTTTGCATGACGACGAAGTAAGAGGTAAAGAGGAATAGCAGGATAGATGAACATTAGAAGATTCCACGGTGGATTCCAAGGGATAATGAAGACTAAAATGATAGCAAAAGTGAGCCAAAATGTAAAGCAAAGAATCAACGAGAGAACAGCTCCAATAAGAACCGCAGTGGTTGTAATGCTAGCTTGCTTATCAGCATCAATATCCGGAACCGCAGAGAAAAGGTGCATGGCTGAGGTCCACATGAATGCTGCAAAAAGAGGTAAAACTGGAGGGATGAAAAACCGAAGTTGATAGAACGCGAGAATTGCTGGGATTACATAGAGAAAGTTGGACATGAAATCCAAGAATGGTCGAGCCTTAAATCGAATAGGTTTAGCGCTATACAGAAACGATAGCAGTAGAAAGGCACCAAATAGTGCCATAGCGATTATATCAGGTTGAAATACCATCAAGATGATTCCAAATGTAAAAGAACATAGAATCAGAGCAAGAAGAGTTCGCCGATCCTTTGTCGTAACACGATATTCTTTGTCTTCTTTTTTTGGATTGAAAATATCCGTGTCTTCATCATAGTAATCGTTCACACCATAAAGGAACAAATTGGCAGGTAATATGAAGAAAAACAGGTGAAGAGCAAATAAGGGATTAAGGAATTGGATGGGAGTAGTAATGCCAATGGCATAACCAATAAGATAGGTTCCTCCTAGATACAACCAAAACCGTGGTCGTGAGACCCTGAATGCCAAACGCGTTATGCTACTCAATTTCTTTTCCCTCAGTAATCATATTGCTTTGTGATTTGATCAGTCACAATTTGCGATGATACAAGTGCCATAGGGACTCCTATCCCTGGATGAGTATATTGTCCTGTGTAAAAGAGGTTTCGAACTTTTTTACTTCGATGTCGGGGACGGAAGAAGGCTGATTGACGGAACGTATGAGTTAGACCCACTGCAGTACCCTGATATGCATTATAATCCTGCGTAAAATCGTTTAAGGAAAATATTCGTTTCACACTGATGGAATCCCGAAAGGATTCGCCAATGAGTTTTTCCATATGACTAATGATTTTTTCAAAATACATCTCACGAATCTTTGGTGTATCATCAATACCTGGAGAGATGGGCACGGTTATGAAGATATTTTCTTTACCCTTTGGTGCAACCAATGAATCATATCGTGAAGGGCAACAGACATAATAGGCGGGTTCTTCAGGCCAAGCAGGTTTCTCGAAAATTTGGTCGAAATGCTTTACCCAGTCATATTCTAAAAAAACGTTATGATGTGTCAGCTGATCTAATTTTCGATCTACACCCAAGTAGACAACAAAGGCCGAAGGAGCGATAATCTTCTTTTCCCAATACTTCGCAGGATAGGTTTGAAACCTGGAATCAAGCAATTGTATTTCACTAAATGGGTAATCTGCATTGACTACAACTATATCAGCATTAACATCTCCCTGTGTTGTCTGAACCTTCTGAGCGATTCCATTCATCACCTTGATATGCGTAGCTTCTATACCAAATTGGATTTCAGCCCCACACTCTTTTGCCAACTTCATAAGCGCCTCAGGAATCTTCCCAATACCTCCACGTGGGTACCACACACCTAGATTATAATCGATATGTGAAATGATTGAATAAAGCGCCGGAGTATTTTTCGGATTACCACCCAAAAACACGATAGGGTATTCCAATATTTTCCGAGCCCGGTCACTTTTGAAAAACTTCTGAACGTATTTATCGATATTATTCAAAATATGCAGTTTTCGACCTGCTTTCATAAGTGATGGACTGAACATGGACCAAAAACTATCAAGATCTTTGTACATGATGCCTTCCATCATATACTCATAGGTTTCCTTCGCCTTCGATAGATACTCCTGTAACTTCTCGGCACCACCAGTTTCGAATCCTTCAAAGGTTTGCAAGTTGGGTTCCAAATCCGCTGTAATCTCTACGATATCCTTGGCACCAAAAAAAATCCGATAATTTGGATCCAATCTCATCAATTCATAATAATCTGAGACTGATTTCCAAAATTCTCTGAAGAAGTTCTCAAAGATTTCGGGCATTAGATACCAAGAGGGGCCCATATCAAAAACAAAACCCTCTTTTTCCCATACGCGAGCACGACCTCCTGCCTCAGCACATCTTTCAATCACTTCGACATCATATCCTCTCTTCGCAAGAAGAGCAGCTGCAGCAAGGCC
>JABXGY010000309.1 GCA_016550395.1 archaeon
GATTAGGATGGAGTCTAATGAAACGTGAACCGATTCAAGCCTACCGTGGCACCAAATTACACTGTAAGAATTGGCAAATCGAAGCTATCCTTCGCATGCTCCAAAACAATTTGGATCCGGATGTGGCGAAGGATTGGGAGAATCTCATCGTATATGGTGGCACCGGTCAAGCCGCGAGGAACTGGGATTGTTTCGATAAGATTGTGGAAACGTTACTTGCGCTAGAGCCCGATGAGACGATGTTGGTTCAGTCAGGAAAGCCTGTCGCAGTATTTAAGACCCACACGGATGCCCCACGTGCACTCATCGCAAATTCTTTAATCGTTCCGTTTTGGGCCACTGAAGAGAACTTCCATAAACTGTACAAGCAAGGTTTGACCATGTTCGGACAGATGACCGCGGGCTCCTGGATTTACATCGCAACTCAAGGAATCCTTCAAGGAACCTTTGAAACCTTTGCTGCAGTCGCAGACAGCCATTTTGGGGGTACTCTAAAAGGGAAACTGACTCTCACAGGTGGTGTTGGAGCTATGGGGGGTGCACAACCATTAGCTGTTACCTTCAATGAGGGTGTGGTGATTGCCGTTGATGTTGATGAAGCAGCCATCGAGAAACGAATGCGTGCTGGTTATTGTGAATTGAAAACCGATAGTCTTGATGAAGCAATATCCCTTGCAGAAGAAGCATTAGAAAAACAAATTCCCCGATCAATCGGGTTAATCGGCAACACTGCCGAAACCCACCCTGAAATCGTCAAACGGGGAATCAAAATAGATATTGTAACCGACCAAACCGCTGCGCATGACCCATTAACAGGGTATTATCCAGCAAGATATAGCAAGGAAGAAGCCGATCAATTGCGAGAAAGAGACCCTGAGGATTATATTCGCCATTCGAAAGAATCAATGCTTCATCATGTCAAGGCGATACTTCAGCTGCAAGAACGAGGAACGATAGCGTTTGATTATGGGAATAACCTTCGGCAGCATGCAAGTAAGATATCGTGGGATGAGAAAAAGAACCGATGGAAGTATCCAGGTTTTGTCGAAGCGTATATTCGTCCGCTATTCTGTGAAGGGAGGGGCCCCTTCCGATGGGTTGCTTTGTCTGGTGAACCTGCGGATATTTACAGAACGGATGATTTGATTCTCGAACTCTTCCCGGACAATAACATTCTGAAACGTTGGATTACACTAGCCCATGAAAGGGTGCAGTTTGAAGGACTTCCTGCCCGGGTGTGTTGGCTTGGATATGGTGAACGGGCTAAGTTTGGCAAAGCGCTCAATGACCTCGTAGCTCGTGGAGAACTGAAAGCGCCAATCGTTATTGGTCGTGACCATCTGGATGCCGGCTCTGTAGCATCTCCCAATCGTGAAACCGAAGGTATGCGAGATGGGAGTGATGCGATTGCCGATTGGCCTGTGTTGAACGTCCTTATCAACGCGGTCGCAGGTGCAACCTGGGTATCGCTGCATCAAGGTGGAGGTGTGGGCATTCCCTACGCCATCTCTGCTGGACAAGTATCAGTTGCAGATGGTACACCAGAAGCTGAACAAAGATTACTTCGAGTATTAACTACAGATCCTGGAACGGGTGTCGCTCGACATGTTGATGCTGGGTATCCTGAAGCGATTAACTTTGCTAAAAAACAGCGAATGAAAATTCCCTTTCTTAAAAATTAGAGATGGTGAGATACAGGATGGAACGAATTGTTGAATGTGTACCAAATTTCAGTATTGGTGATGATGCCAAAACAATTGAGATGATTGTGGATGCTATTCGTCAAACTGAAGGCGTTTATTTACTTGATTATGAACACGATACGGCGTATAACCGATTAGTAGTAACTTATTTTGGTGAACCAGAAGCCACCAAAAAAGCTATGCTTAATGCAGGACGAGTCGCTGTAGAACATATTGATATGCGAAAACATCGAGGTCAACACCCTCGTATAGGAGCTTTAGATGTTGCTCCTTTTGTACCCATTAAAAACATCACTGTCGAAGAATGCATCACTTTGTCCAAGGAATTTGCTAAAGCATTCGCCAAAGAGAATAACGTTCCCGTGTATTTGTATGGTGAAGCAGCTGAAACTCCTGAGAAAGGGGATGTGGATTGGATTCGTAAAGGCGAATGGGAAGCCCTTGCAGAGAATATGAAAGCCCCGCAACGTAAACCCGCTTTTGGTCCTGCTAAACCACACCCCACTGCTGGAGCCACGATGACTGGTGCCCGTGAAGTTATGGTCGGCTTAAACATCAACTTAGGAACCACTGATCTGCGAATCGCAAAAGCCATAGCTAAAGCAATTCATCGAAAGAAGGGGGGACTAGTTCGAATCAAGGCCATGGGATGTCTTTGGGAGGATAGAGGCATAACACAGATTGGAATCACAAATACAGACTATCGAAAGTCACCGCTGTACAGACAATTTGAGCTAGTCAAAATTGAGGCTGCACGCTATGGAGTTCCTGTTGTTGGCGCCGAATTTTGTGGACTCGTTCCCATTCATGCTCTCCTTGACGTAGCAAACTACTATCTGCAATTAGAAGGGTTTACCATGAAGGATGTGCTTGAGGTAACCATTGATCGGCAACTCGCGAAAATTAATCCTAAATATGCGAGTACTCTTTCAGACACTTGACCAGCAATTCACGACTTTTTCATAGCAATATGCTGATTTATTAGGCTTAACTCCTAAGTTGGGTATTAATGGAGCGCATACATCTAGACACAGTTATTTTAAACGCGAGCGAGTTACTTACATTGTCAGGAGCGAGTCATGCTCCAAAGTTGGGATCCGAGTTAGGGGAACTTGGGATTATCGAAGATGGTGGTGTAGCTATTCGTGGGAACCAGATTGTCGCTGTGGATACCACAAAGAACATCAAGCGATTAGTCAAACCTGGTAGCCACCCTCGTGTAATAGATGCCAAGAATAAAACAGTTCTACCAGGGCTCATTGACCCTCATGCACATCTTGCCTTTGCAGGGAGTCGCGAACGAGAATTTGTGCAAAAAATCCAAGGTGCCACCTACATGGAGATTCTAGAATCAGGTGGTGGCATCAATGTCACCGTGAAAGCCACACATAAGGCGAGTCGTAATACGCTCGTGCGAAAAGGACAGCATACTTTGAACCGTATGCTAGAATATGGAACTACAACAGTTGAAGGGAAATCTGGTTACGGTCTTGAACCGAAGCACGAATACAAACAACTTCTGGCCATTCGCGACTTGAACCTCATTCATCCCATAGATGTTGTTCCCACGTTTATGGGTGCACATGTAATACCTACAAAATACAAAAAACAGCCAGAAAAATATGTCAACCTCATTATCAAGAAAATGATTCCAACGGTTGCTAAGAAAGGACTCGCTGAATTTTGTGACGTGTTTACTGAAAAAGGTGTTTTTAGTATAGAACAATCGCGACAGATTCTATTAGCTGGAAAGGAACATGGACTTATTCCAAAAGTACATGCAGATGAAATGACTACGTTTGGTGGTGCTGAATTGGCTGCAGAAGTGGGGGCAGTATCTGCAGATCACCTACTCAAAGTGTCAAAGACCGGCATCAACGCGCTAGCCAAAGCCCAGGTGGTGGCTGTTCTTTTACCTGCCACTGCATTTGTGTTAATGGAAACGCAGTATGCCCCAGCGCGGGAATTGATAAATGCAGGAGTACCCGTCGCATTAGCCACTGACTTTAATCCAAACTGTATGACTGAATCTATGCAATTAATCATGACACTAGCCTGTCTGAATATGCGAATGACCCCCGCTGAAGCCATTTCGGCTGCAACCATCAATGCGGCCCATGCCATAAATCGATCTCATTTGGTTGGGAGTTTAGAACCGAGTAAGCAGGCAGATATTGTCATCATGGATGTGCCAAACCACGAGCATATTCCCTATCATTTCGGTGTAAATCTTGTTAAAAATGTGCTAAAAAACGGCAAAATCGTCTATTTAACTCAATAATTCTTTTCCTTAAATTTTGTCGGTTTTTTCCTATTTATTTAAGCAAAGAGAAGAAATTTCTCATGAAGAATTATCCTTTTCCACCACCGGAAGATTCAATGCACTTTATATGGGATTCCACTTCATTAGAAGCTCGAGGTACCAGGTTTCAACAAAATCTAGGCCTGTTGAAACAGAACCAGCGGACAACGGGGCAAGCTACCTCTTAGTGGAGTAGGGAGGAGGCTAGGTGTGCCACCATAATCTCCACAGAAATCAAAAAACCATGAAAATGGAAAAAGAGGTATGAAAATCTCAACGACGACAAAAATTTCATTGGTCTTCATTGTTACAGTGACTTTCATAGGTCTTGCCCTCATTTTTAATCCGTCCACCTCAGCTGAAGGATCTGCCCAGTCTTCATCCGGTATATGTTTGCACAAGCGCTTCATTTATGATGAATCTATGCTTAATGACGCATTTGATTGGACTGGTTGCGTTTATCCAATCGCAGGTCTCGCAGTAACCGTTACTTACACGGACTGTGAAACAATGCCTTCTGCGACTTTCTATACGGATGCAGATGGTTGGATCCACGTTTGTGGACTCCTTGAGGGCGATTACACGATTACTTGGACATGGAATGGAATGCAAGATTCCAAGGACGTATTCCTTTGCTGCAATGCCAAGGATCACTCCTATACCAACAAGCTTGAGCCGAAAGGTGAAGATTGGGCACTTTCCTTTCATTTATCCCCGAGGTGGCATCTCCGACTGCTTTTTTAAGTCTGAGATGCTTCTTTTCTTTTTTTGCTGAAACAAATTCGATATTGAATGTTTTATAATATTTAACAAAATGCGAGATTATTTATCTATTCACTTTGATGTCGATATTGGAAGATCAAGAGAATAGGGTCCCAATTGAATTAGATGCTGTCCATCTTCGTTATAACCTGAAATTACATAGTCTAGGGTGAGTGAGGATTCCCTTAATCTTGCTAGATGAGGGCGAAAAAGAAAGACAAAAACAAATGTTTTTTGTCCACCCTGGTTAATTCGCTGCTTCTGGACACCTATTACATTTTTTCTCTCTTTCTTTATCATACCCGGACCCATTTTCTTTTGGCGAGTTGACTTAAAGACAAGAATGTTGGATGGTGATCGAACCCTGATGAGGATATCCAATGTTGAATCAGAATGATTGTTAACGACAAACCTAATTTCTGATTGAATTGCTCTACCCTTTGGAAGTTTTTGTAGTCCTTTGGGAACGGATATGTCCCAACTAACTTTATCCCTAGATATACTTGAACCTGAACTACGAGGTTCACCATTCATTGAACTCTCACATCGTAATCCTTAGATACATCTCAAGTATAACTAATTTTTTCCGAATGTAATTTGTAAACCTTTCATCCACTCTCCATATAATTTAATCAAAGATGGTTTTTTTAGTTCGAATGCATGCAAAAGTTTTAGAAGCCATGGCTAAACGCAAATGGAAAAAAAACTAAAAAATCTGTTAATTGATGGAAAAAAAGAAAATGTGAACCCAAACGCTTTTACACTTCTAGCAAAGATAAGAGAACGCGATTTCCGAGGGATGCTCATGAGGGCAACTTACTCGCGTCTATTAGTTCTGTTTGTTATTTCCCTTCCCCTATTTGCTATGACTATAGTTCCGGTAACTACAATTACCATGCTAAATGATAGTGGAGGAGCGTATCTTGATCATCAATCTCTAAATTTGGATTATAGACGAGTTGGAGATGATCCGCCTCTTCCCGGACCGGATTTGGGTCTAGCAAATTGGACGTCAAATCATTTTAAGAACTCTGATCTCGAGGATTGGGTATCTTCAATCGATATTGATGGCTGGGCTGAAATAGATACCGGTGATCGATACCATTGGGCGGCATCGAATCCTTGGCCAGTTGAAAATGGAACTTATTCTGGAGGAATACAATGCCGAGACCCCAGTGGTCGACTAGAAACGGCTGAGATTTATAAGAGGTACTTAGGCGCTGATGCTGATAACATTAGTCTTGGGTTTGATTGGTATGTAGATCAGAATCTAGATCCTTCGCATGACTTTTTCTATCTTGAAGTAATTCTTCGGGATGCAGCCTATCAGTATAACATGTTTTATTATTTGAACGGAACCGTAATTCCTGAACATAATACTTCTTTAACTGCACATTTTCTTCGTTACGGCCCGGCTAATCAGTGGAATATCTTTCAGGAAAATATCACAGCGA
>JABXGY010000010.1 GCA_016550395.1 archaeon
ACTAGTTCCAGCACAACTGGAAAACACCTGCCCTAACTGCTTTCAGCCGATGAGCCAACTTGATGTAGGAGGAAAGGTCGATGAGTGAACGGCAGTTTACTACTCGGTTTTGTCCCTATTGCTGTACAGAAATCCTTGCTCCTACAAAATATTGTGAGACATGTGGAGCGGAAATCAGCTGGTCAATCAGCGAGTTCCAAGTACCGCCCTATCCCTGGTCCCCCAAATCTACCTACCTCGTTACTATCCTCACATATTCGCTCTTCTTTCTCATTTTAATACCAATTATGGCCTACTATCTTGTATTCTTTGGTATTCCTATACTTCTTCTGGGGAATATCCTCTTGATGGATCCCCTCTTCTTTACTTTGCTTTCGGTGAGTGAACTAATCTTCATTGTGATTCCCTTAGCATATGTTACACGGCTGAAAGTGGAACAAGATAAAGTTGGTGTAAAAACCGGAGGTCCTGTAACATTAGCAAAGGATATCCTTCTGGGTCTCGTTGTGGGAATAGCTATGGTCCCCTTCGTATTCCTTCTTGCCTTGTACGAATTCCTTGGTTCAGGAAGTGGAATACCTAGCCCTCTCCCTGGACCTGATGAAATATTTTGGTTAGTAATTACATTCATTGCAATTATCTTAATCATCGCCCCTGCCGAGGAATACCTCTTCCGCGGGTTTATTCAAAACTCCTTAGATGCACATTATGGGAATATCGGAGGACTTCTAGTAGCGTCTATAATTTTTGGGTTAGTTCATGCAAATCCATTCATTGGTATTATTCAAACAATACTCGGTGTAATTTTGGGTTTGCTTTTTCAATGGCGTGGACGCCGACTGGCAGGTCCCATTGCAGCACACGCTATTTATGATGTTTTATTGATTTTCATTCAAACTTTCTTTTTCTAAAGTGATTTTGTCTTAAAGGAAGGTAGGAAAGGGATTTCCACAAAGGCTGTAAGCCAACCAGCTGTGAGGTGAAGGTCCTTTAGTAGCCAATTTCCGACGTGTGTGAAGCAATGCTACAGCTATAGGATCGCCTTCATACAATTGGCGAGTCAGTGCTTGAGTAAAAGTAGGTTGGAGTTGGGGTTCTGGATGCCAGCGAGTGAACACAATTGATGGAATCCCCGCAGTGACAAGGTGACGTAGAAACCCTGCCATGCTCAATCCATCTTCTCGAGGTTCAGGGCGCATTGATTCATCTAATATGAGGATTGGTGCACCTTTGAATGAGGTCGTGACTCCAATTTCAATTACTCGAAGGCTATCGGGTTGCTGCAGGGCAATTTCACCCTTTCGATGGTGAAGCGTGGTTGGAGTAGCCAAGTAAAGCAGTGATCGGGGTTGATCGATGTTGCTGGAGAGAAGGGCACGAGTAAAATCACGTCCAAAGAGAACGATAGGTTCAGTAACTCCTTGATGTGTAGGTACAGAACCAAGAAAGGACTTTGTAATTTCCTCTGCATAGTGTTTCCGTTTAGTCGGACTTTCTGGGTATGAATTTACTCCAAGGATAACTGAAGGTGTTCCAGTTTGCGCCAAAGCTTTAGTCTTGAGGGTGCTTTCAAAGAATTGTAAATCCGGTGTCCACGCCATGGGGTATTTCAATCCCCAATAATCCTTCCCATCAAATATGAGTTCAAAGGGAACATTATTGAGAAAATCGTCGGTTACAAACTGTAGAAAGCCATACGTTTGACTTTGGAGTTCTCTCTCTAATAAGCTGGGAATAAGGCTTCGATAGAGAAATGATGCGATATCTCGTAAATCTGCAATTGGGGGAAGCTCATTGGCAGTTTTGATATGCTGAATGGTCTGTACTACAGAAAAAAGATCTTGGGGAATCGGGAGTGTATGAACAGCGTGACGACCGACATGATCAAAGCTTGTGACGATGATTAGATTCTTTTTTGGCAGAACATCGTAATTAATTACAATCCAACGGCGATCTGTAGGCATTAGGGTTGATAGTTTTTGGAGCATTTTGTAATCATGGGGAAGCATTCCTCTTCCTGGATCAGGACAAGCAGCAGCGATGACGTTACGGTTTACATTAATCTGTTTCATTGTTTCTTTGCGCTCTGATTGAAGAGATTCTCGTTGTGAATTATACTCTTCTTGGGGCGTATCCTTTGGTGACAACTGAGCAAGTTGCCATCGAATGTTACCTACTTTCGAGAGTAAATTATTTTCTTCCAGCAATAATTTTTGCAGATCTGGACAGCGCTCAAAACCTAGATTATCAGCTAAAAATGGGTGTAATTTAGCGATTTTTCGAGGGCTGGACCAATCGATTAGTTTGTCTATTATGTCTCGGTTTTTGTATTTCTGATATTGTTGAACTCCAATGTGAATGGCTTCTTCTAGGGCTTCTTGTTTATGGTCCCATGAGAGTGGCAGGCTATCAGGTTTAAATTCTGTAGGGATATCCAATTCTTCTCCAACTTGTATTGCAAGTTCCATTAATTGGTTTGCACGACTGAAATCTTTTGATTCAACCAGTAATAGTGCTTGTCTTTGAAGTGTTTCAAAATACTCTTGTGGATATTCCCCTTTACTGAAAATGTTGGCAGCTTTTTCATAATATTCTAGGGCTTTAAGCGCATCTTCAGCTTCAATTAATGGAGCTAATTCAAAGAAGAGCTTACCTTGGATTCCTTCATCGGTCTGAGGTCCTAAAGAATCAAGAGAACCGATAAGAGCCTCTTTTTGTAAGCTGGGTTTATTCAGTTTTTGATATGCCTCAGCAAGTTGATAATATGCACTAGTCCGGTCAAAGCTTGGTTCGGAGCTGAATTCTTTTATCGCTTGGCTCAAATATTGGGCTGCTTCTGTGTACTGTTCATTTTTCATGAAAACTAAACCCAGGTTGAGTGCAGCTTCAGCTCGAAGTTCTGTAGGTAGCTGGTCATCGTGGATGGTTTTTTCCAATAACTCTTTGGTCTGATCCATTGATTGTGTATCAAGGTTAACCTGAGCAAGGCTTACTGAGAGGGAAGAAGCAAGAAGCTTTTTTCCTTGGGCTTTCGCTTTTGTAATCGCCTCTTGGAGAACTGGTAAGTTGTCTTCGAGGCGTTGTGCGTTCTTTGAAGCGTTTAGAAGTAATCTGTAAGCCTGGATTTCTAGCTTTTCTTCAGGCAGCTTTTGTAGTATATTCAGGGCTAGTTGGCTTTGTTCTAATGCCTCGGTAAATTGTGCCAATTGGTAAAACATCTCACCCACTTGGAGATAGACGCGGGCTTCTTGTTCTGGAAGTTTGTGTTCTTGTGAATACCGAATTACCTGAGTAAATTCTTGTTCAGCTTGTTTTTGTTTTCCAAGACTAAGAAGTGCTTTACCTTTCAATATACGAGTCTGTGAGCTTCGCGCTGGTTCACCTAATTGGGAAAAAATTTCAATTGCTCTGTCAAAAAGACGAAGAGATCTAACATCTTGAACAAGCTGTTCTAGTATTTCAGCAACGACGATAGCACATTCAGCATATGCCACCAAGTCCTTTTCTTTTTCAAAGAATTGGAGTGCTGTTTCCCCATGAGACAGGGCTTGCTCTGCTTGACCACGTTTCAAAAGAACACGAGCTGTATGGTACTCAGTAAGCGCAAGACCCATTTTATCTGTGCTACTGGAAAAAACACTCCTGGCCTGTTGGATGTGTTTTTCAGCTTCATCAAAATAGCCTTTTGCCAAGAAATTGCTAGCTAATCCTAAATGGGCATGAGCACTTAGTTCAGCATGACCAGCTTTATCCCATAATTGAATGAGCTGTCGTAACGTTGTCTCTGCTTTATCATATTCGTGTAGCAATTGAAGAATTCGAGCATATTCTGCCAGAGTTTCACCTTGAAGTTCTAAATCATCTAAATGTGTTGTAATTGCAACTGCTTCAGTAATTTTAACCTGACTTTCCCGGGTTTTCCCTACTCGAACTAAAGCTCTGCTAATATCAATTAGGAGTCCGATACGTGCTCTGCTCTCTTCTCCAGGGACTTGAATTTCAGCAGCCTGATTAAGCGCGCGTATGGCTTCTTCAATGTAGCCAAGATCCTCCATAACCTGTCCCATCGTTAACAGGGCTTCACGCAGAGCAACAGAGTCATTTACTTCTCGTAGAATACGAACTGCTTGAGTACAATTAACCAGTGCCTCTTTCTTCCGGTTTAAAGCCATCTGGGCTCTTGCCATTTCAGCACTAATAATTCCAACTTCGCGTTTTCTTCCAACTTTTTTATATTCAGCCTGGGCGGTCTGCCAAACTTTCAAAGCCTCACTATAAGCTTTCTTCGCATAGTAAGTGCGACCCATTTCTAATAATGAATCAGCATCTGGCTGGCTGGACAAATTTTACTTTCCTCACCGAAGCCATTGTTTTTAACACACAAAAGCCTAGCCATTAGGCAATCCACACACCCTTCTTGAAGGTAAATCAGTTCTAAAGCTAACCTGAACTACCCAAGACGCATTACCAAAATTAAATATCCAAACGCATTTCAAGCTTTTAGCCCCCAATGAATCTTATAAAACGAAATCTTGTCGTTCTGTAATTCTTATGGTAGCCTTTATCCAAAACTAGATTCTTGACAAGGATAATGTGATAGGATGATTATTCTACTTGTTTACCCCTATGAGGGAGATCAGCCGTTTCGGAAAATCAAACTTAAACGTGCATTAGAGCACCTTACCATGCGACTATAATGTGTGAATGGTTAGCCATCAAAGGTGCCCTCGAAAAGGTCTTTGTTCATTATGACCAACTTCATAAAGAAGTACAGCAACTTGAGATACCAACCTGGGAAGATGAAGTCGAACACCTCGAAAAAGTCTACAATCGGTTATTAAGAGAATGAAATTCTTTGTTCCATTATGCCAATTATTTTTCTGACCGTTTCCATCCCACACCTGCTGTAAAAAGATTAACATGGCTTGGTAGCAGGTTGCCATCTACTAT
>JABXGY010000310.1 GCA_016550395.1 archaeon
AGCTCATTAGCCAAGATCTCATCGCTTTAACCCGAAGTTCCCTTTGAAATTCCTCTAAAAACGATTTTATCTTATTGAATTTTCAACATAAAAAGTATGTTGTGAATTGAAATGTGTTCCCATGTAATTTTTACTTTCTTCTTGACATAATATAATTTCTATGATATAGATGTTCCCATGTATATCGAACGAGTTCCAAACCGCAATTCTCGGCCAGCTATACTGTTACGTGAAGGTTGGCGTGAAGGCAAGAAGACTTGTAAACGTACGATTGCGAATCTTACAAACTGGCCCGAGGAAAAGATTGAAGCCCTTCGACTGCTGCTCGCAGGTGAACCCATGGTTTCGGCAAGGGATGCATTTGTTGTCGAACGGACAGTGCCTCATGGTCATGTGGAAGCAGTGTTAGGCACGATTAAAAGTCTTAGGCTGGATTCAATCATTTTCTCCAAGCGTTGCAGGCAGCGAGATCTGGTTGTTGCAATGATTGCCGAGCGGTTGATCCATCCATGCTCAAAGTTAGCGACAACACGGTTTTGGCATACGACTACATTAGCTGAGCAGCTCAGTGTTGCCGATGCAGATGAGGATGATCTGTATGAGGCGATGGACTGGCTACTGGCAAGGCAGAGTCGCATTGAGAAAAAGTTAGCTGCTCGACATCTTTTGGAAGGATCGTTGGTACTCTATGACGTGACCAGCAGTTACTATGAGGGGCGGACCTGCCCATTGGCCCGTTTTGGCCATAATCGGGATAGCAAGAAGGGGAAGCTGATTATCGTGTACGGTTTGCTCACCGACGAGGCGGGCAGACCAGTTGCCGTGGAGGTTTATCCTGGAAACACAGCTGATCCGACCACGGTTCCTGATCAAGTGGAGAAGCTTCGGAAGCGTTTTGGTCTTGATCGTGTTGTGTTGGTTGGTGATCGGGGAATGCTCACTCAAACGCAGATTGACAAGCTCAAGGATTATCCCGGGCTTGGTTGGATATCGGCATTGCGGTCCCATGGCATCCGAAAATTAGTCAATAGTGGGATTGTGCAGATGTCTCTTTTTGATGAGAAAAACCTTGCTGAGATCCACTCGCCCGAGTTTTCCGACGAACGCTTAGTGGCCTGCTATAATCCCATCTTAGCCGAACAACGACAACAGAAAAGAGAAAAGCTTCTGAGCGCAACCGAAAAAGGGCTCGAGAAAATAGCCAAGGAAGTTGCGCGCCGAACCAAGACCCCACTTGATAAAGTAGAGATCGGCAAAAAGGTAGGAAAAGCGATCAACCGCTACAAAGTCGGAAAACACTTCGCAGTGACTATCAAGGATGGTGCTTTTTCGTTTTTTCGCAAGGAAGAATCGATCCGTCGCGAATCAGCACTGGACGGAATCTATGTAATTCGGACCAGTGAATCTGCTGAGTGTATCTCGGCGGAAGACACGGTGCGCAGCTATAAGAGACTTGAACAGGTAGAGAGTGCCATCAGATGTATGAAGGGAATCGATCTTCTTGTACGACCCATTCACCACCGCACAGAGGATCATGTGCGGGCACACATCTTTCTTTGTATGTTGGCCTACTACGTAGAGTACCACATGCGAAAAGCTCTAGCGCCATTGTTGTTCGACGATGAAGAACTCGACGAGCGACGCAAAAGGCGAGATCCAGTCAAGCCCGCAAAACCGTCTGACTCAGCGAAAAGAAAGAAGACGGTTCGCCTTACACCAGACGGTTTGGAAGTCCATAGTTTTCAAACCCTTTTAGCTGAGCTTGCAACCCTTAGCCGTAACCGCTGTCGCGTCAAGTCCGATCCAGTCGGGCCTACGTTCTATGAACTTACTGAACCGACTCCGCTCCAGAAACGGGCTTTTGAACTTTTGGGCGTGTAGCCAGTAAGTGGAAAAATATATTACGTGAAAGCCATGTTAAATTAACAGGATAACTCTTTCTAAAGAAGGGAACTTTGGCTTAAGGTCCATCCTCTGAACCGTCCCCAAAAGCGCGGGCAAGCTCTGAACCTTCAACGATTGAACTTTGAACATGCTTACCCGGATTGACCCAGAAAGACGTGGTGCCTATTCTGATGAGCCTCCTGAAAAACATCTACCGGTCTTTTGATTTTCGTGAGCATCCAGCATCGCGGAGCCTCGTCGGTTTGAGGCGAAGCTTCGTTAGTATGTTTGCATATTGGGGGTAGGAATGTAAATGGACTTTCTGTGTTACGGTTAACGGTTTAGAAAAATGA
>JABXGY010000311.1 GCA_016550395.1 archaeon
ATTGTGGGTTTCGAGTTCAGAACTAGCAGTATGCTATAGCTAGCTTTGGTGTGGGAGCGATTTCAATCCCAAACGCAACGGATCTTCAATGGCGGCTATACTTCTAGGTGCTCTCTGCTTTGGTGTCTGGTGACTTCTCCTCACTGCTCAGCCCTTTATTACGTATACTCTCAGGCTCATAGTGACCGGTGTTTTGACCTCGATTTCGCTTGGCAGTTCGACCCCCACGACAATACCGCTATTTAGGGTCGCGTTTGCGTATTCGAAGCCTTGCACCGTGTGCATCCTTATCACAGTTTCGGGTTCGAGTTGGCTTATGACAGCGTCTATGAAAGTGCCTTGGCGTCGAAGCAGATCAAAAGAGACTCTTCCTCCTTGGATCTCTACTTCAGTCCAGTTCCCATCTTTGGGCTTAACCTCAAGTCTGTCGATTGGGAGTTTGAGTTCTGTCACGTTGATGTCTTGCGTATCAGCTATTATGGTGATTTTCATTGTGCCAGGGGTTACCGACTCTAGTTCTACAATGGGTACAAATCCTACTTCTTCTTCGAAGGGTGCCGAAAGGAGTGCCACAATCATGATTGTGGCTGTGATAACAGCCGCACCCCCGTAAACAACTATTTTCCTCCTATCGTAAGCCATTTTTCATCTCACGTCCTAGTTGCTGGTTGACCTACCTGTCTTTTCCGACTTTGCTGGTGAGTTCATTTAGCTTCGACTTTATTTCTTGAAGTTCATCGATCAACTCGGTCGGTAGACTCGGATACTCTGGTATCGAATACGCGATGGCGCCAGTAAATATCAGAGCAATGAAGAAGAACATGAGTCCTACATTGAATGCGCCAGTCACTTCTCCAAGCCAGAAGAGGCCGACGACCATCACTATTACAAATGTCCAAACGCATGCAATCATCAGGTTCTTGCTTTTCACTATTTCAATCCTCCAGCTTTGCAGTATAAGCTGGAAATCGTGGAATTTAATCCAATGCTTTTGTACACTTTGCGAAAAACTTGTACAGTGACCTAGCCTTGTGTGCAAATTCTTGTACATTGGATGCTAGGGCTTCTGTATCCATACCCTTATCGTCTCATACCACAGGATCACGGTGCTGAGAATTCCGAGCATAAGCGCGAAGACGCTGCAAAAGCTGATCTCTCTCAACTGTGTGAGAAGGAAGATCAGGAGCATTGTGAACAAAGTGGCATAGAAAATATATCTGGGAAGCAGGAATGTGCCCAACTTTATGAACTGCTTGAGAACACCAACCTTGACCTCTCTTACGAGCCTGTAATCGCCTCTCTCCTTCACAACGAGCTCCAGGTTTTCCAGCTTGTTCAAGTGATAAGCTGCTAATGTCGGACTAGAGAAACCCAGCTGTCTCTGAAGCTGCCTAACGCCCATCACACCATCCCTAGAATTCAAGAGGGCCCAGTAAACTCTAAGCGTATTTCCTTTCAATTCACTAACTATCTTCTCATCGTCCAACGAATTCACTTCACGGCTTCTCAAAGCATTTGCACGGCATCAACAACTCCGTCTGCGCCTTCAGATCAAAGTTGAGGTCGCGCTTACCAGATAGAAAGGCATTTTGATGCTTATTAGATATTGCTTCGAACGCGTGCTCCACTCTGTCGCACATTAGAGGTGGTAGCCTTGGAAAGATCGTAGGCTGAATGGCTTCTGGAGCACACGAGAATCTACGAATATGAACCAAGATCTGGACTTAGCCCAGGGCTCCAAGTAAGCCAAATTTTGCGTTCTGGAGCTAGTTTCGACCG
>JABXGY010000312.1 GCA_016550395.1 archaeon
GGGCATCCATGCCCACACAACGTTGAAAGCATGTGCCGCAGCGTTGTCCTAACAATCTGAGCATTTGGACCTTTTTCTCGAGGTCCTTAGTGCTTTGATGCAGGTGACAAAACCGGTTAATGGTATTCCCTGTTAATGAGGAGGTTGCTGTCATTATCTCTTTGTATCGGGGTTGATGGGCTAGATCATAGGTAAGTGCAATGGAATTTATTGATGATTGAACAAGAGGATGCGTCAACGGATCCTTAAGTTGTTCACCTGCAAAGAACACATTCAAAGGGCCACGCATTTGTAAACTCTTTCGGTACTCGTCAGCTGTCATTAACACCATGCAAATCCAACCTTACTTGAAGTGTCTACATAGCATATCACAGCTAGAAGACTACTTTTAGATTTCTAATGAGAAAACAATTTACTGGAGAAAATGTGGTTAGCCATTTGATCTAATGTAATACTAGTAGGTTTTGAAATGTGAACAGAATCCGTTTATTTGTGTTCGTGTAATGTTGGCTTGATTCGATTTCAATACATTGAAATGCCTGTATTTCTGACCAAACACTATGGTGTGGGAGCAGTGTGAAGCACGTTGCTGTTGATGTGTTGGTCATTGGATCCGGTGCCGCAGGATTAACCGCTGCGATTGAAGCCCGTCGAGCAAAGGTTTCCGTTCTTCTTATTACAAAGAGTCTGGTCGGGAGGGCTAATTGCTCGTCTGTAGCGATGGGAACCTTTCGCGTGGCACACGAGAGTGATGCGATTCAGCAACATTATCATGCTACACTGGAAGCGGGGCGATTTCTTAACAATCCGCAGCTGGTTCAATTTCTTGTGACGAACGCCCAGTCAGCCATTCAGGACATCAAAGCTTTGGGTGTACCTCTTGCGATAGAACCCTTTAGGACAACGATAGCCAAAAAGCGACCAGCTGGAATCTACTTAACAGAAGCCCTTGTTAACGAGGCACAGCGTTCGGGTGTGAAGGTTCTTGAGAGAACCATGGCAATTGATCTATGTATTCAAGTCAATCGCTGTCTGGGAGTCATTGCTTTTAATGTAGATTCTGGGGAACTTTTTACCATCTCGGCTAAAGCCACCATCTTAGCCACCGGAGGATTTGCGCAACTCTATTCTCGAAATGACAATCCACCCAGAATAGTTGGAGATGGTTTAGTGTTAGCCTTTGAAGCAGGGGCAGAACTCCAAGACTTAGAATTTGTCCAGTTTGTCCCCATGTTTATTGACTCAGGTATCCCCCGTATTCCGATCCTCGATTGGTTAATCGAATCCACAAAACACCTTGTTCCAGAGGGGCCAGTGTTCACCGCTCAAGGCACTCCGGTTCTAGACACCTATGGTTTAATGCAGCAACCAATTCTACGCGATAACTTAATCGTGGCCATAGAACGCGAACTATCCAAAAAACGAGCACCCATTGATTATGTGCTACTTGATTTGACTAAAGTTTCACCGGCGGAAATCGAAAATTGCTTCGAGCTCGAATACCAAAAACAGGCTATTCGTCCACTATTGAATGTCCTAACGACAAAATGCCTCCGTATCGCCTCTGGAGCGCATTACACGATGGGGGGGCTAAGAATCAATGCGACAAGTGCCACAACAATTGAGGGCCTATATGGGGCAGGTGAAGTAACGGGTGGCGTTCATGGGGCTAATCGATTAGGGGGAAACGCACTCACCGAGATTCTGGTTTTTGGTAAACTCGCGGGACAAAATGCAACCAACTATGCCAGACTACAAAAATCCAGTAAACCCGATAAATGGAGCCTTAGAGCAGTGAAGGATCGCATTAAAGGGTTCCGTGAAGTTAAACCAAAGGCAATTACTGGATCACAGTTGAAAGCGGCTGTTCAAGTAACGGTATCAAAGTACTGTCGAGCGGTTCGAAGCCAACAAGGACTCAAAAGAGGGATTGAAATGTTACACAAAATTACAGAGTACCATTTACCTCGAGTGTATGCAGAAAATTATCGTGAACTAGCACTGGCAATTGAAGCTCAATCAATGTTGCAATTGGCAAAAGTGGTGTTCAAATGCGCCCTAGCGCGACGAGAGAGTCGCGGATCCCATTTCAGGATTGATTACCCCACTTGTGATGACACTAATTGGCGAAAAACAGTTGTAATCCGAAAAGAGAATGAACAACCAAAAGTACGATTTGCTAAAATTAACGAAGCCGTGTGATTGTGGCACTTAGAGAGAGAAATAAATGAAGGTGATGTTTAATCGTTTTCTCTCAAATATTTGTAATACGGGGCTAGTCCTCAAGTCGTTCAAGTTTGAAGCAGACGGGACGGACACCATCAGAACAGGCAGTATACATGATGCCGTCTTCCATCCAGTTTTGGAAGTTGCCGCCCCAGTTGAGTACGGAGAGGTCTTTATAGAGGTCGTACCAGGCCCAAGTACAGAATCCGTCGGGTTTCTGTCCTTTTTCAACAATGAACTCCTGGCCATCCTTGAAGCTTTGACATTCAGTAGCGGTGTTTCCAGTCGGAGTCACGTAGTCTTTGCCAAACACGTCTTTTGGATGAAACCGTTTAATGACTGTGATTTTAACCTTAGGCATGTATTCTCACCAAAAGGGAATATAGTCTCAGACTATGAGATATTTAAGTTTATGGTAACCGGCGGGTTCAATTTTAAATGAAATAAATACAACAACTTTCCCCGTAAATTGATAGGTGTTATTCTAATGCTCTTTCTTGTTCTTTCAATTCTGTTGATTTTGACAGCGATTTTCACCATTTATTTTTGGGTGGATTTCTTCTTCAAAGGTCATGTCCAAGTGACTAAAGAAAAATGGTATATTAAATTTGAATCTGCGTTCCCAATCGCTGATTTTTGGATGGCAATCTGTGCTCTGATAGGGGCTATCGGGTTCTTAACCGGACAGTCCTTTGGACCTTTCTTTGCACTTCTTGCAGCTAGTTCCTTGATTTTCCTTGCCCTCATGGATATCACCTTCAATGTGCAGAACAAGATGTATCACCGGATTCGGAAATCCCGTGAAATGGCATTCGAACTCGTAATCAACGTATGGTGTCTCACTCTAGGAATTGCTTTGATCCTAATACTCTCAACGATATTCCTTTAGTGAGATAGAGTAGTTGATAAAGTAGCCTTGCAAAATTACAGCGAACATTAAGTATCAAGGTTGACTTCATTGCCATCGAATGTGCAGGATCAGGACAATCGAATCCATGAGGCACAACGGATTATCGATGCAGCACAATCCAAGCAGGTGCTTCTCCGGTTGATTGGGGGACTAGCCATTCGCAGGCATTGTGAAATCATCGATTTTTGTGAACGTGATTATGCCGACATTGACTTAGTGGGGCTCAGAAAACAAACGCCACGAATTTTGGAAGTTATGGAAAGTTTGGGGTACCATGAAGATTCGCAGATTGCTTTGGCAACGGCGGGTGAACGGATGCTCTTCCGTAAACTTGGGTCCTCGGATCATGTGGACGTATTCTTAGATACTTTCCGAATGGAACACACCATTGATTTGCGAGCCCGGTTAACCATTGAAACTTACACTATTTCCATTAGTGATCTATTACTTAGCAAACTTCAGATTTTTCGACTCAATGAAAAAGATGTGCGAGACATCTTAACAATCATCAAAGACGTGCCAGTAGGAACGCAGGATAAACCGGGAGTCATTAATGTGCGATATCTGGCAACTCTTTGCGCGACGGATTGGGGCTTGTATTACGATGTAACCACCAATATCACGAAGGCGCTTCACCTTATGAATAACTACACATTATCGCCTACAGAAAGGGAACAAATCCAACAACGCTTACACCATATCAATACGGTCATCGAAGAGACACAGAAAAGCCTCAAATGGAAGCTCCGAAGCCGTATAGGTAAACGAAAAGCCTGGCGAAGAGAAGTCGAAGACCAAACAACAACCCCTCAAATGGAAGATACTAGTCCACCTCCCTAAGAGGTTCACCTAGCCTTCAATACGAAGCGAAGCGTTCAACTCAACTAATTGGATAATCCTAGCAGTCTCCGTTTATTTAGCATGCTTTGAAATTACTTCAAGAATTTGCGAAGCTACCTTAACGGGAATATCATGTCCCATGCCTTCGATAATGAGTAATTTCGCACCCGGAATAGAATTTGCTGTATCTTTGCCCCCTTCGACGGGGACCAGCGGATCAGCATCCCCATGAATAACTAAGGTAGGAATTTGCACATTTTGCAACGCTTCTTTCCGGCTTCCCGATGCCAGAATGGCTGCCAGCTGCCTTGAAGTGCCCTCAGGATGGAAGTTGCGGTCAAAGGTTCGACCAGCAAGGTCACGCACATAGGCTTCATCGATAGGATAATGCGGTCCAGATAGAATTTGTTGCCGCTGTACCGAATATTCAATATATTCGGCACGATTGTCCGGAGGTCTCTGCTGTAATAGGGTGAATGCCTCAGGTTTCGGTCGGGGCAAATTCGGATCTCCTGTCGAGGACATAATTGAGGTTAACGTCCGCACTCGTTCCGGATAATGGATGGCCACCGATTGTGCTATCATTCCTCCCATGGAAACTCCCACTATGTGCGCAGAATCAATGTTCAACACATCGAGGAGCCCCACTGCATCCTGAGCCATATCTAACACTTTATACGGAACCGAAATCGCATCACTTTGCTCTGCACCTAGTAATAGTGGCATTAAATTCGGTACGCCCGCGGACTCAAACTTCGTTGACTTGCCCACATCACGGTTATCATACCGAATGATCCAAAATCCCAAGCCCGCTAATTGTTGACAAAATGCTTCCGGCCACCGAATCATCTGGGAGCCCAAACCCATGATTAACAGCATCGGAGTATCTGTCGATTTACCGAAGGTATCGTAACACAACTCCACTTCATTAACCTTTACAACTGTTTCCTTACTTTGCACAATTTTACCCATCACAATTGCACCATTCAATATTTCCCTCTTCAACGTTTTAATTATTATCTCCTCAATACCCTATCAATAGAAGTTGACAGCGTCTAACATTAAACCCCTCGTCAACCCATAATTGGGTTCCAATTCAAACCTTTTTGGTTCTCGAATTTTTCAGTGGGATATTAGCCTATCAGGACTGGTTTCGAAGATGTATACGCAATTCTTAGAAAATGATGCGAACGATTTGTTTCTCGTCATTCACTTGGTTGATATCATTGGATTTTCCCTCTGCTCTTACCAGGTATTTCTAAACGCCTAGAAAGTTAGTATACTATTTCAGATAGTTATAGAAGAATTGATTCATGGTTTGTGAATTGAGGAGGTTAATGTGTTAATGATGCCAATTGGACCATTGATGATTGAACACAGGTTGATTGAACGGATGATTGGGTTAATGAGAGAGGAATTGGGGCGGATTCGAGATACGGCGCGTGTGAATTCACGATTCATTGATAC
>JABXGY010000313.1 GCA_016550395.1 archaeon
CCGATAGAGTCTTCTGCATCAGTTGATGACTTTGCTTCAATTAAGCAGGGAGGTAACTTCTCATCTTGGAGTAGAAAGTCAAGTCGGCTTTCACGATAGACTGGTTCAGTATGTACGTCAGTATATTGCGCAAAAGGAGCTAATTGGCATTTGTGTAGAGTCTCAGCAAGCAACCAATTAGGGACGCGCGAGTCCAATGAAAGAAGTGTTCCATTATTGCGAGCGCAGATTAGGTCATAAGCGGCTTTTCGATGGTTGGCTGGATTGTGACGAAGGAGAACTTCAACGCCAGGAAAAAGGAGATCAGGCATGGGTCCTGGATTAGGAATATATGCTGGTTTACGATGTCCCTTCACACGACAAATGGCGAGGAACCGGTTCGGACGCTCGAGGAATTGTCCATAAACGAAGGGACCCTGAAGCTTCACAGTAAAATCTCCTCAGAGGATTAGTACAATGCCCCAGCTTTGACCTTATCACTGTTTTTCTCTTGCATTTCCGGTAAGTATTATTCTTATATACGGGCTCATCTATGCTGCGACTAGCTCAAGAAGAGTTGATTGACTTGCCATTAGATTGGGATAAGTACAAACAGGTTCAAACCAATATCTTTGATCTCATTGGTTTAACACCGCTGTTCAGTTTGCATAAGGTTAGTGAGAAGGCGGGAGTAAACATCCTGGGAAAAATTGAATGGTATTCTCCCACGGGTAGTCTTAAGGATCGAATTTATTATAAAATGATTCATGAAGCGATTGCACGGGGTGATTTGAGGTCAGGGATGGAAATTCTTGAATCGTCGACGGGGAATGCGGGAATCGCGTGTGCCTTTGTGGGGCGGATGTTAGATTATCCTGTTACTATCGTCATGCCCGAAGGGATGAGTCTAGAACGTCGCAAGCTCATGAGAGCATATGGTGCTCAGATAATACTAACACCAGGTGGCGAATCGGATGTTGATCTTTGTCTAAAGAAGGTAAAAGAATTGAAGTCTAAGAACCCGGGGAAATATTGGGAGCCAGGCCAATTTAGCAACCCGGATAATACCCTTGCTCATTACGAAACGACAGGGATAGAAATTTGGGAACAGACGAATGGTAAGGTGGATGCGTTTATTGCTAGCCAAGGAACGGGGGGAACGGTTACGGGAGTGGGTCGCTACTTGCGAGAAAAGAATCCTAAGGTAAAACTTTATGCAATTGAACCTACAGAAGCTCCATTACTCTCGCATCGAAGATGGGGATCGCATCGGATTGAAGGAATCGGTGATGGATTTGTTCCCGAAAATCTTGACCTCAGTCTTCTTGATGGTATTATTACGACAACGTCAGACGAAGCCTTGGAAATGGCGCAGTGGCTGAGTCGTGAAGAGGGCTTGTTCTGTGGGATATCATCTGGTTGTAATATTGCTGCTGCCCTCAAACTAGCAAAGAAACATTCTGAACTAGATACTATTGTGACAATGATTAATGATAGCGGTCAACGATACTTCACGACACCATTGTGTGGTGAACCCAAGCACCTTGACGTTCCTGATCGGGAACACCCTATGGATAAGCGTACAATAACTGAGCTGGATAAATACCAACACAATTGGGAAATTATTGACTGATCATACGAAATGTTTTCGACAATGATGGGTGATTAATGTGAGTAATGATTTGGTGCATACTATCCGCGATAAGCTGATTGATTGTCAAACAGAGCATGTCTTTGAATTAGTCCAAAAAGCGATTAACCAAGGAATTGATGCAGCCACTATTGTGAATGATGGATTAACGGCAGGTATCCGTGTGCTCGGAAACCGATTTGAGAAAGGTGAAGCGTTTCTTCCTGAACTTGCAGTAGCCGCTGAAACCATGAAACAAGCCCTTGAAATCCTGGAACCACATCTTGCCAAAACTGTCGATGAAGACGCCTTAGGTACGGTAGTAATTGGTACAGTCCAAGGAGACATTCATGATATTGGCAAATCCATCGTCGCAACCATGCTCACAGTAGCGGGTTTCACCGTCCACGACTTAGGTATCGATGTCGCCCCAATGGATTTTGTGACGAAGGCCAAAGAAGAAAAAGCGAATATCATAGCCATGTCGGCTTTGTTAACAACTACGATGGAACGGATGCAAGAAACTGTTGACCTACTGAAGAAAGAACATCTAGACCAACAAGTAAAAGTGATGGTGGGAGGTGCCCCCGTGAGCCAGCAATTTGCTGACAGCATCGGAGCCGATGGGTATGGTGTAGATTTCAACCAAGCGGTTAAAATCGCCAAACGGTTGACCGGTCATTCTGACAAAACAACTTGAAACTCAAAAGGAGGACGTTACCGATGCCACATCGCCCAAAGTTAATTCTACTCGCTGAAGAAGATGTAGAACAAATCCATGATAATAGTCTAATGCTGCTTGAAGAAGTGGGAATGAAAATTCAAAGCCAAAAAGCCCTCAACTTGCTTGAAAATGCTGGTGCAAAAGTGAATCATGAGACAGAACAGGCGTTCTTTCCCCGCTCACTCGTAGAAGAACAGGTGAAACATGCACCATCTTCCATCACTCTTCATACTCGTAATGGCGATCCGGTCATGAAACTTGAAAAAAACAACGTATATTTCAATCCAGGATCTGCAGCAACACATCTCCTCGACCGAAAAACAAGTGAACGACGCCCACCACAGGTCAAAGATGTAATTGAATATGCTCAGGTTACAGATGCTCTCACCTATATCGATGCACAAAGCACGGCATTAATTCCAGCGGATGTCCCTGCAGTTCTTGCTGATCGATATCGATTATACCTTATTCTTCAACACTCAACCAAACCTATTGTGACAGGTACCTTTACTCTAGACGCTTTTGAAGACATGCAAAAGATGTTAGAAGCGGTAGCCGGAGGATCCAAAAAACTCCGAGAAAAACCATTAGCTATTTTCGATACATGCCCTTCAGCACCATTACAATGGAGTGAATTAACCGTTCATGATCTTCTATTAGGAGCTGAAGCAGGAATTCCTATCGAATTAATTTCAATGCCCCAACTAGGAGCGACTGGGCCTATTACGATGGCTGGCTCGCTAGTCTTACACAATGCAGAATCATTAAGCGGTATCGTCCTCACTCAACTTGCAGCAAAGGGCGCACCTGTGATTTATGGTGGATCCCCAACAGCGGTTGACATGCAATATGGCACAGCCCGGCTTGGTGCGATTGAAAGTATTATGCTTACTTGTGCATATGCTCAGATGGCGAAATTCTATAGGTTACCAACACATGGCTATCTTGGTTTGTCTGATGCAAAGCAAGGTGCGGATTCACAATCTGGGTATGAAGCTGCAACTGGTCTAATCCTTGGTGCCTTAACAGGCATAAATAATATCGCAGGAGCTGGGATGTTAATTTTTGAAAGCACACAAAGTTTTGAAAAACTTGTCATCGATGATGTTCTTGCAGGGATGGTTAAACGCCTCATACAAGGTATTACCGTTACTAAGGAAACCCTCGCCCTTGATGAGCTTCGAGATGTTGGTACACAAGGTGGGGATTTCCTACGACTTCGTCATACTCTAAACTGGTTCCGCAAGGAACACTTCTTGCCAGGACCTCTTGTTGATCGCCAACCCTATGAAAATTGGCTTGACCAAAATAGCCCAACAAGTTATGAAAGGGCACAGAAACGCGTCGACGAAATTTTGACAACACATGAAGGTTCACCTTTAACAAAAGCGAAACAACAAGATTTAGATATGGTTGCCAAAGCCTTCATGAAACGACATAAAATCGCATCGCTTCCTCAAGGCCCCAAATAAGCGGGAATAGGGTGCTTTAGACGACGAAAATGTGCTTTTATTAGCTTCTTAGGAATGTTTAATGCGTGTATTGGTGTTATGCCCTTCGCGGAATCATTTTATAATCCCCAAACCCATATCAAACACACATAAACGCGGGGTAAACCAGCTGGGAGGCAATTCTGGTTGATCCA
>JABXGY010000040.1 GCA_016550395.1 archaeon
GATAAGAGTGCTAAGGTGCTACGAGAACTTGAGCAGCGCGCTAAGGAAGAAGGTTTATCGAATATTGAAATCCTCTTGACTTCTGGTGAGTTAGTTGTACCGTTGCCTGGTGAGTCGGTGGATGTTTGCCTTTTGTATGATGTGATCCATTCTCATTATTTTTCGCACCAACGGCGAGTTACGCTTTTAAGAGAGATTCAGCGTGTTTTGAAGTCTGGTGGTTTACTTTCGTTTTATCCTAGTCATATGAATTTTGATACGAGTAAAAGATTGTTAGAAAGTATGGGATTTGAATGCATTGGAATTTTGCAGGCAACTCTCTTACATTTCTATAGTCTGAAAGAGGATCGAATCCTGAATTTTCTATCTTCTTGAGATTCACTCTAGCTCTCGCATACTTTCCCTCATCACCGGATTCTTTGCGCTTTCTCCCAGGCGAGTGGGTTTCCCTTAGGGTCGGCGTCGAGGTGCCGGGACGGCGCGGGATCGAGGACGCGGCTGGACACTCATTAGGGGTAGCGATAGCACCAACTTATGAGGTAATTCATTGTGTTTTTGTCGGTTTCTGCTTGTCGAAATTTGCACTTATATGAAAACAGGATGTAAATTCAGGCTAGCTTCAATTCAGGGAAGTCAGGATTTACTTTGATTCGTTGAATAAATTTGTCGAGCCACTGAATTTCTGCTTGTAGTAGGCTATAGGGTCGTTCGAAAAGTGCATGAATGACTCCAAGATTTTTTATTGGGATTTGAGAGACCGGAGTTTTACCGATAAGACGATTGGGTTCCGATTTACGAATTGTGGTAATTTTTTCGAGAGTCTCTACTATGTTGCGGAGATATTTGCATCGTTGATATAATTGGTCTCGGTAAGTGGAGAGAGCGTGAAGAAGTTGGTCTCGTTCCAAAACGGTCAATGCTGATATACCGAGACCGAATAGGGATCTCGATGGTGGTGGCTGACTTAGTATTTTGAATATGTGCGTAGAATATACTTTCTGGCCCCACTTTGTGATGGTGTAGACACGCTGAGCGGTTTGAGAAGGACGTTTTTGAAGTTTGCCTGTAATAAGACCTCGTTTTTCTAGTTGGTGGAGGCTTCTGTAAATAGCAGAATCCTTGATGTCGAGCCATTCACGGTAGTTTCGCTTTTTTAAGAGTTGAATAATCTGATAGCCATATTTGGGTCCATTGGCAATGAAATGCAGGACGGTTAGGTATGAGGGCGTAAGATGTTCTTCAGGTTCATTTTGGGTGGAAACTTCTGAGAGCCTCATGAATATCACTTAGTAATTTTTTGTGATTAATTTAAGAGGTTGACGGAGTCCTCAGAGTGGACCCGATTGATTGTGTTTACTAGAAAGTAGGCATTTCGTTGTTAAAAACTTCCATAGGGGAGTAGACTCGATGGAAACATTTACTTTCCAGCGAGGATAAATGACTATTCAGGACTTAGACTGGTTAGGTTTGAATGGCATCAATGCCTACAATATCACAAAAGTCGAGGAGTTCCTCAACAATATCTCCATAGACCATGTGTAAATGATTTGACCGTAGTTGTTGAAGGAAGAGGTCAGGGTCTCCATCGAGGCGAATGAAGGCATGGGGCCAACGTTCACGGGCTTCTTTGAAGGTCTCTTTTGATTGAGTAAAGGCCTCTCCGCTTGCAATATGAAGGATATAATCTCCAGCGAATCGGTTCAGTCTTGCAATGGTGACTGTACCCTCCTTACAGCAAAACGTGGGACAAGCTCCCAAACATGCTCCCATGTATTCATATTGGGGATTCCATTCTACTTCTTTGGGAGATGAGGCCATCTTGGTCGCAATAGTTCCACAGTTGACTAGGCGCAATTGACCAGTTGTCATGTCAAGATCATTGACATCTGCAAACAATACAGGATTATCAGTTAACAGGTGTAAGATGCGCATGGTGAGGGCTGCATTCATATCGGCTTCACACGACATGATTTTACCTTCATCAATTAGCAATGACAAAGCCATACAGCCACTGACATAGTTTTCAATAAATTCTGGTTGGCATTTGAAACCACCAAATGCATAGCCATCCTTATCCAAAATATCATTTATTGCAAAATAAAGCCGCAAACTTCGCTCTAGAATTTCTTCGGATACATTTACTGCTCCGAAGGTCTTTTTCACCCATGCCATTTTGGTTTTAACCCGTTTTGAGGCAATCTTTGGGGCCATTAAAAAAACACGAAGCATGTCTACATGCTCAATTTCTGTGCCGAAGAGTTCTTTTATCTGGCTGAAATCGACCATTGCTGTCATCATACCCATTGTTTTTCCTCCGATGATTACGGCTTTACTTCGTGCTAAGTTATCATAGGTCATTGCGGCTCGGCTATAACTTGATATTGTCCTGAGAACACTGGGGTTATCCGGTTCTCCGAAAATGAAGCGGTGGGAAAGACCTAGTTCATCGAGGCTCCCATGGATGACCGCGGCTCCCACAAGGCTAAAAGCCGCTGGGCTTCGATAGCCATATACGATACTTGGGAGCCCTGTTGCTTGAACAGCGGATACTACCATTGGTGCGTAGACCCAAGACCCAATATTATAGATGATGCATTGGATTCTATCATGAACCATATCCTCAGATACTTGGACTGAATCTTCCATGGTTAGAACGAGATCGGTATGGGGAGTGACATCTAGCTGTTGACCTTTCAGAGCAGTAAGCAATTCTGAATGGGCTTGTTTGGCGATGTCAGTTCGTTCACGTTCTAATGAAAGTGTAATTAAACCCACTTTTGGTTTAGGCAAGGTTATCATTCTCTAAAGGAGATTAATGTTGAAATTTTCTGAATAATGCCAATTTCATCTGCTGAGTAGCATAAAAAGCCTTTGGGCACCTCAGGGTGCTGACTCCAGACATAGCAGTCATAATTCAGGAGATATAGTGTCAGTCGAAAAATATCGAGGTTTTCATCTTGATATCTCTACTTGACCTAGCTATCTTCAATTCGAATTCACCTTGTTCAACCTTCCAATCGTGGATTTTCACATCATAGAAGGCCAGGTCTCTTGCACGCACTTGTATTGATATTGTCTTTCGTTCATTAGGTTTGAGAAAGACTTTCTCAAAACCGACGAGCTCTTGAGGTGGTCTTGTTATTGATGATTGAATATCTCTGGAATATACTTGAATAGTATCTGTTCCTGGTCTATCTCCAATATTTGTCACATCTAACTGTATCTCGAGTGAATCATCGTTAGCAGAAGCTGATTCTTTGCTTGTGAGGACATTTTCGTATTCAAATCCAGTGTAAGATAATCCAAATCCAAATGGGAATAATGGTTCTATTTCCTTTTCATCGAACCAGCGGTATCCAACGAATATGCCTTCATCATAGAACACATTCTTTTCATCATCACCAGGATAGTGTCGTCTTTCTCTAGTACTATGTGCAGGTGAATCTGAGAGTTTATTTGGAAACGTGATAGGAAGGCGTCCAGAGGGTTCAGCGTCACCAAACAGCACATTTGCAATTGCTCTTCCGCCTTCCATCCCTGGATACCAAGCATCAAGCACCACGGGAACCGTATTTATCCATTCATGCATTGCTATTGGACTTCCAGCAATGAGAACAACTATAGTGTTAGGGTTTTTTATAGCGGTGGTTGTAATCAATTCTACTTGTTCTGTGGGAAGTTCTAGTTTTGCTCTATCAGACCCTTCGGAGTCTTCGCCTTTATTGTGATTCAATCCTGCAAAAACGATGGCAATATCAGCTTTAGAAACATCTGATAGGATTTTCACTTTCCCTTTCAATTTCTCTTTCAGTCCCTCGAGAGGTGTAATCTCATAAGGAGGTTTAACAGCTGATGATCCGCCATAAAGAAATCCACCGAACTTTTTCTTCAGATTCCTACCAACCAATGCGATTGAATCTATTTCATCCAATAATAGAGGCAGAAGATTTCCTTGATTTTTTAGTAGCACCATTCCTTCTTCAGCGATAATTCTTGCTAGGTTTTGGTGTTCAGATGAATTCCGAGAACCCGGTTGCGGCTCAAAAGACTGGACGATTAAAAGAACTCTAAGAAACCGATATACCAGGTCATCAAGAGATTGAACAGAAAATTTCCCATCCTTCAAAGATCTCTGAAGTCGTTTCCGCTTGTATTTACTAGGGATTGGCATCTCAAGTGATAAACCTCCATTGATGCACCCTTCTGTGGTTTCGATAGGTCGAGTAGCAAACCAGTCTGACATGACAAATCCTTTGAATCCCCATCGATCCATTAGAATATCTTTAATGAGATATTTGTTCTCACACCC
>JABXGY010000011.1 GCA_016550395.1 archaeon
AAGAAGAACAAGAGTGTTTTGGACTTCCCCACGGCGGCGCAATCGCGGGGCTAGTCTTTGGCGCAATAATAATAATTGCAGGGATACTCTTTGCTCTACAGGAATGGAACGTGATCAAGGAAATAAATTGGGACCAAATTTGGCCATTCATAATAGTCATCTTCGGAATACTAGTGGTTGCAGGAGCCATCTATGGCTACAGCCGTAGATCCTAACCTATCCCCTCTTTTTTCTAACATTAGATATTCTCTTACACAAACAATCAAAAACCAGTAGAATGTGCGTAGGTAGCTCCATAAATCATAATACTGAAACACGCGACATATGGCATAACCTGATTGACTTTAGGATTGCTAATAATGAAAGTCTTGTTCATAGAACCGCCCAAGGATATATGGTTCGTTATGGGAGAGTATCTACCACCGCCGTACGGAATTATCCAACTTGCAGCATACCTTGAAAGAGAAGTCAAAAACGTAGAGATTAAGGTGCTGGATTGTAACGCTCAACAGCTCGATTGGAAGGACCTGGAAAAGCAGATTGGATACTTCAATCCGGACGTTGTAGCGTGCAGTGCATTGGCAACATGCAACACCTACGTAGTCCTGAGAACATTAGAGACTGCAAAAAGAGTGAATTCAAACGTTCTGACGGTCGCTGGCGGTCAACATTTTACGGCAACAGCCCAGGAAAGCTTGAAAGCCTACCCTGAAATCGACGTTATCGTGCGAGGAGAGGGTGAAGTAACCCTTGCTGACTTGGTCAACCAAGTAGATGGAGAATCCCCATTTTCAAAAATAAAGGGAATATCCGTCAGACATAACGGAGTGATCTTTCATAATCCCCCAAGGCCCCTAATCAAGGATATAAACGATTTACCCTATCCAGGATACCATTTTGTGAAAGATTTCGTTCATAAGTATCACTTCAGCGCAATGTCGGGTCGTAAGATGCCATATGCCTTAATTGAGGGATCTAGGGGTTGTTCGCATCGTTGCACGTTCTGTTCTCAATGGTGCTTCTGGCAAGGCGTGTGGCGAAAGAAGTCCCCCAAACGAATTGCTGATGAAATAGAATATTGTTTCGAAAATTATGGAAGTCGGTTCATTTGGTTGACAGACGATAACTTCGGAGTAGGCAAAAGGGCTAATGAACTAGCCAACGAAATTATCCAAAAAGGGCTTTCTGAAGATTTGATGTGGTTTACCCAAGTAAGATGCGATGATATCATCAAACATAAAGACACTCTACCTAAATTGCGGAAGTCAGGTCTCCGTTGGGTCCTTCTAGGAGTTGAAAGCTCACAACAATCAACACTTGAAACCTTCAGGAAGAATATTACTCCTGAAGACGCTAAGAAAGCGGTTAAAATCTTAAAAAAGAATGACATTTTCGTGCAAGCGATGTTCATCATAGGTGAACGCAAAGATACCGCGGAATCAATTGCGGAATCAAGAAAGTTCATTAACGAATTGGATTCCGACTTCGTCATATTCGCTATTCTTACACCATTCCCTGGAACTGAACTTTTCGAAGAAGCAAAAAAGAATGGGTGGATAGAAGACTCTAATTGGGCCAACTACGATATGGTGCATGCAATAATGCCAACGGAAACCCTGTCAAGGAGAGAGGTGCAGGAAGAACTCTACAAATGTTACAGAAGCTTTTATGGTTCATGGAAAAGAAGACTTCAAGGATCATTTTCTAGAAATGAATTGAAAAGAAGAGTCTACTGGCACATGCTAAGTCGAGGCATACTTAAACAACTTAGAGGCCTTTTTTAGTACATATGGCAATTTGCGCGCGCACATCGAAATTGTAAACCCTGATGAGCAAGTCTTGAATCGTTTTAAGTCGATCCATCGACCAATTGGCCCGCATGCAAAGTTCACCTATTATGTTTCTCTGAAAAGTTTCTTAGATGAACAAGAAAAATAACGCGCTCGTAGAATTCTAGTTGTCTAGAGTCTTCTCAAACTCGAACACACTTTGATTTCTATCCAGAATTTCGTTCAGAATCTCTTCAGCTTTCGACGGTTGATTCCATATTTCATCTAGAATCGATCTGACGTCTTTCTCATCAGAAAACTGAAACATTAGATATTCTCCTAGAACAAACAATCAAAAACCAGTCTACCCTTTATGACAGACTTTAGTTTCTTAAATCTTTAGTACAATGTTTCATTTATTCATTAACACTTTGAGTGCCCAGTCTCATGTACTGATTGAAGTCTCTTCCACAAGTCATAAAAACTGAATCAGCAGACATCTAATACTGTTTATTTTCATTCTAGTGGAGGTGATATGA
>JABXGY010000314.1 GCA_016550395.1 archaeon
ATCACCTTAAGGTTTTGAGTGAACCTTCGTTCGATTGGATAAAAGTCAGGAAAAACCGGCAAAAGAACATAGTGAGGACGGGATAAGGCGTCAAAGTGCCACCAATCACCCAAAAAAACCATAGGAGAGGATATTTCTCAGTTTTAAGCGATAAGATATAGTTTTACTATGAATTAAATTGAATTGTATGAGATAAATGTGAATTCTCATTCATTTTCTGGCAATTTTCTCTCGTAGTTGATATTGATAAGCAACGTTTTTGGGAAGAAGTTTCAAAGTGTTATCGATATGGTGGGAATGATAAGCCACCCATTAAAAACGCTAGCAGATAACATCATTTCAAGAGTAAGACCAACAGCAGAGAAAGAGGAAACACGCCGCTTACTCTATAGTGCAGTGCTCTTCATAAAACGAGTTGAGACCGGCAACCTGACACCTGAAGAAAAACGTTACGAAAGTCATCAAAAATTACAATTCAGAGAAATAGCTATTTCCACTGAGATTTCAGATTCCCTAAGAGACCGTATTCGAATACTTGAGGATTACAAAATCCATTCGCCCTCTCGCATCCAAGAAATGCTTCTTTTTGGGTTGGAACGCCCTTCGAGAAGGATCCTTACCCCAAACGAAATAGCCATTCTAGACTTTCTTGCTTCAAATCCAATGGCTAAGATCTCACGGCTTAGTAATGAAACTAAAAAATCGCGATTTATAGTTGCAAACACGCTCAAACAGCTAGAAAACGAAATTGGACTTCGCAGATTATATCACCCAAATCGCGGAAAATTAAAGTTCACCACTTTCAGCCTGGTTTTTCAAACTAAATCTTATGAAGCATCAAAAAACCTCGAAGCATGGATCCGACAAACTCAACCACCCTTTCTAACTGCGCTATTATTTGATGTTTCATATAGAAACGGATTTATCACATATGCAATTCCATCTCAGCAACGTGCCCTCCAATTATTTGAACAACGAGTAAAGAAACTAAAGAAAGACTATTTTCAGCAAGCTCATTTACAACAGTCTCTCAAAATGTATTGGAACATTCGATTCGATCTGTACGATTCTCAACGAGGAACCTGGCAAATTCCTCCTGAACTAGAGGACTTATCTCAGTTACAATATCCACCTCTAACAAACCCAGCAAACATATCCTATTCTTATCACGCTGATCTACAAACTTCTGCACACTTCGATCAGGTAGACTTCCTACTAGCAAATTTACCAATTACTCCTCAGCATACATTAGCAAATCTACACACAGAACTGACAAAACATGGATTTGAACTCTCAAGAAATGCTATTTGGCTACGGTTAAATCGGTTGAAACAAGAAGAAATCATCGCTCCAATGATGTACTTCAGTGGAGTCGGATTCGAAGAATTCATTTGTCTAAGTTTTATCTGCCCACCAAAAACCCAACAAAATATCCAAATACTCACATCCTACCTTCCCGCAGCCTTTACCTATATCACAAAACAGGGAATAGCCATATTTATTAAACGACCAACAGGCTGGCGAGATTTCATAAACAAACTAATTCACGATATCATCCAACTGTATGAAATAACAGATCTTATGGTGATTCATCAAGAACGCAATATCGGAAGCGGATTACAAGATAAACTATACCATCGATGGAATGAAAAACGCCAATATTGGAAATTTGCTGATACCGAGATATAATCTCACCTAGCCACACAAGAGTAACAATAACAGCTTAAAGAAAGACGATTAACACACCCAACAGGGGCATTCATTAAATGAATGCCCCCTTGGATATCTGGGTGTTTGTGTCTAATCACGCCGATAGATTCGCAGTTCTACCCCCCGTGTCTTTTCAAATGGTATGATGTGGACAGCTTTGGGCGTATGCTCGCCGAAATCTCGTGCTAGCATTTGAACAAGTAGTTTGCAAACTGCGGCAAGTTGGCGAGAAGCTTCTCGCTCAGAAAAATGGTTGAGGCTAAGAATTCGTACCCTGTCATCTTGGATTGGTGTTGCTTCCCAATCATTGAAAGTTAGTTTCGATTCTTTGCCTTGAGGTTCATGAAAGGGGTACTTGGTTGCCATAGTTGTCTCATACTCTTTGTTCTTGAATGCATTTTGTGGAAGGGAGGGATGTTTCATACCATTTTGGGGGTTACCCGTCTCCAAAGAGTAAATGTCAATGAATCGCTTATAAGGCGATAATTGAAGACCAGTTTCGTGGTTTTTTGCGTAACAGGGGAATGAAAAGGCGTAAATTCCTCTAAACACCTCAATCTAGTGGCGTTCCAAGTATAACAGCAGCATTGCGATGTTTTTCACTCGCTTCATTTCAAAGGAATGGGAGGTTTGTTGTGTTATTGGTGGATTTCTGCCATTTTTTCTTGTCATAGCTAGGGCTATAATTAGTGAAACAGGATAATAGTCACTGGATTCAGCAATGATTGCATCTCCTGATAGATTGGACGATCTAAGCCAACAGATTATAGCAGGAATTTCCGCAGGACCGGATCAGGCAAGCCTTAGACTCCTTTTGAACCAAGTGATCGTCTATCTCAAACGAGTCTTTTATTCTACTATTGACACCGAATCCGATATTGCTGCTCATCCACAGTTTAATTTCCGAAAACAGCCTGCATCACTGGAATTAGCCCGTGAACTTGATTATCGACTTAATCTACTGGCTAGCTACCACCTATCTCTACCAGATCGAATTTCAGAATTATTAACTGCAGGTCTCCAAATATCCTTGCCTGTTACCGTTAATCACCTTCAAACTAAGTTGATTCAAGTACGAGCCCAGAATCCAGGGATTGGTGTAGTAGCTCTAGCGAAGGAATTGGAAATTAGTCCACGCACCGCAAATCGAGAACTACAGAAATTGTTTTCCCAATATGGTATACGGATAGCTGCAGTCTTGGATCCGCATTAGTTTGGATTGGTTCATTTTGGTGTTCGATTCCAAGGGAAATCCTTAGAAGTAGTTCAAGCATTTGATACGTGGTTACGAAAGCATGGTGCTAGGAATTGGGAACTACCGTTTATATTAGGAATAGGATTGGACATCAACCAGCTCGATGGTTTCTTCTCCGTTTATGTTCCTAATCAAGTCAAGAGTTTAAGCAAATTTCATCAACGAATGGAATGGTTGCAAGAGCAGTTCTTTAGTATTCTTGAGATATCCCGTATTAGTGGATTCTACACGAACATTAGCTTTGATTGTTATGATTATGTAACACAACAATGGAACGTCACATCTGATTTACGGACAGAGGGAACCCTTCGCTTTATTGAGGAACATGGGCCTCAATTTTCACCACTTCAGGGATTCAATTATAAATTGAGCCCCATTCGATTTACCCAACCAGATTGGCTCATCGCTTTGATGCAATGTGAAGGAGTAATGAATAAAACAGAGCCACGGAAACTCTTACGTCATTATGGTTATCCCTTGGCAGACAAAACGATATGGGCACACAGACGGCGATTGAAAAACACAAACGCATATTTTCCATACCTTGCATTCAGTCGCCTTGCCTTCGAAGATATAATAGGTCTAATC